>CAYTRK010000005.1:0-25784 GCA_964440205.1 uncultured Victivallaceae bacterium | reverse complement strand
CCCGTATTTTTTTGTCTTTATCTATAACACTACATGCCTGAACGCAGGTTTATCAAACAACGCAGTGGACAGAACCATGAGCGTATAAAACCACCCCCTGGTCTGGTCCAGACCCTCGGCTATGAAATCGGCAGGAAAATTCCGTTCGAATCGTTCTTTATTCTCAAACGGATAATGCGCCTGCGCATAAGGCATGGCGCCACTCTCGAACCAACAGTCCAGCACCTCGGGTACTCTCCGGAATTCCCGGCCGTCTTCTGCCTTAACAACTATGTCGTCAACCACATGCTTGTGCAGGTCGTCGAGTTTCCTGCCCGAAGCTTTTTCAATCTCATCTATGCTGCCGAAAACCATCTGATCTTCGCCATCGGCGCTTTCCCAGATTGGCAGAGGCGTTCCCCAGAACCTGTTGCGGGATATTGCCCAGTCCCTGGCGCCTTCAAGCCAGTTCCCGAACCGCCCGTCCCTTATATGAGAAGGTATCCATTTTGTCTTCTTGTTGGTCTCCAGCAGCCTGTCTTTAATCTGCTCCACCTTCACAAACCAAGTCGAAACAGAACGGTAGATCAACGCTGTGTCGCACCGCCAGCAGTGAGGATAACTGTGACTAATGGTTGTCTTGTGAACAAGTTTTCCATCACGTTTAAGTTTTCGGATTATATCCGCGTCGGCTTCTTTGACCTCGCGTCCTGCGTAATCGGCCACGAGATCTGTAAAACGGCCCTCCTGGTCTACAGGGCATACGGCAGGGATACCCTTTTGACGTCCCAGGTTCGCATCATCCTCGCCAAAACCAGGCGCAATATGAACTATGCCGGTTCCTTCCTCGGTTGAAACAAAATCGGCCGAATACACCTTGAATGCGCCTTCTTCCTTCTTGTCCTCGAAATACGAAAAAAGAGGCTCATACTGCAGGCCGACAAGTTCACTGCCCCGGACTTTGTCCATTTTTTCTATCTGTGATTCATTCTTGTAATAATCGCCAACCCTGTCCTCTGCAAGATAGTAAACAGCGTCCTTCTCATGGATCCGGACATAGGTAATGTCTTCTCCTACTGCCAACGCCATATTTGAAGGCAGTGTCCACGGTGTAGTAGTCCAGGCCAGTATATACTCATCATCTGTCCCGCTGACTTTGAACCTGATTGTTATGGCAGGATCTTTTACTTCCTCGTAGCCCTGATTGGCTTCGAAGTTCGACAACGGAGTCGAACACCTGGGGCAGTACGGGAGGACCTTGTACCCCTTGTAAACCAGTTGCCGGTCGTAGAGCGACTTGAAAACCCACCATATCGATTCCATATAAGTCGAATCCATGGTCTTGTAGTCATTGTCAAAATCGACCCAACGGCCCATGCGACTAACGATCTTGCGCCACTCTCCCGTGTAACGAAGCACAATGCTTCGGCATACCTCATTGAACTTCCCAACGCCCAGATCTTCAATCTGCCGCTTTCCGCTTATCTGGAGATCCTGTTCGACTTCATATTCAACAGGCAGCCCGTGGCAGTCCCACCCGAACCTCCTCTCGACGTAATGCCCCCGCATGGTCTGGTAGCGCGGGATTATATCCTTGATAGTACCTGCAAGCAGGTGTCCGTAGTGAGGCAATCCGGTGGCAAACGGAGGCCCGTCATAAAAAACGTACTCTTCCGATCCCTTCCTGTTCTCAAGAGACTTCTTGAAAGTCTCTTCCTTGTCCCATCTGGAAAGAATATCCATTTCCATTTCCGGAAAGTCGGGTTTGTTGTTCACTGGCTTAAACATTCCTGTTTGCTCCTCCACTCCATCAGCTCGAACCGTTCAGCCCCTCGGCAAAACAGAGAAAATAGCCAATAAGACGTAAACGATCAAACAAAACTTTCTTGCATTCGCGGTTCATTTTGCTTGCGAAACTCGCTATGATTGATATTATTACCTGCATCATGAAAATACTACATATATACACGGCCTTGTTTTTCGCGCTCTATGTATGCCTCCCGTGCAACGCAAAAGCGAGACCCTCACAGGGGGCTAACCAATTGACTTTCGGCGGACGGTACCACTCTGAACAGGAAGAACTTTCTGAAATACCGTTCGGAGAAGCCGATATCGCGTACGGTATTGCCTACGAATATCACGAACATGCAGCCGCATGGCAACTGGGCGCTACGTACTGCTCAGACGTCACAGGAGACAAGACAGTTGATTACGTTATTACCCCCGAGGTAAACCTCATAACTAAGGACGGTTTCTGGCGCGGGGGCATAGGTATCTTGTACAGCTATTTAGACAGGGAAGACGACAAGGACTGGGTTGGCCCATATTGGCAATTTCTATTGGGCGTAGACATCCCTTTGTTCGGAATAGACGTGCAGGCTCGGACTTACTATGATTTTGAAAATTTCGGCGATCTGGATGAATTCGGATTGGATAAAATCGACTATGGTGCGTGGGTCAGCTTTTCGTTCTAACGTCTGAATTTGCAGAGAATACGCCAGAAAAGAAATTTCATACGGGATAAAAGGGAAGTTTTTTTTCCATGCTCCACAGAATCACTGTCCGGCTTGTTCCTCATATAGTCTCTGTCGTAAATGCCCATATTGCAAACTGATTATATAATGACTGAAAGAATATACATCAACAAAAAATGATCCGATCTCCATACATCAGCATCATCTGCCTCGCAATGTTCCATGCAATTGCGTCCCCATCCTTAGCGGCCGACCCCCCGCTTGGAAAATCTGTAGTGAAAATTTACTCGACCATCCAGCGCCCCGATTACTCGGCCCCCTGGCAGGGCAGGCGCCCCCGCAGGGCAAACGGCAGCGGTTTTATCATACAGAAAAAACGAATTCTGACAAATGCACATGTTGTCTCCGATACGCGTTTCCTCCTGGTCCAGAAACACGGAGACCCGAAACGTTACCTTGCCGAAGTTCTTTTTGCCGGACATGACTGCGACCTTGCCATTCTTGAGGTAAAGAATGATTCCTTCTTTAAAGATACCAGGCCGGTGAAGTTTGCGCAAAATGTTCCCGACCTGAACGACGAAGTACTGGTTATCGGCTACCCGATGGGCGGAGACAGGCTGTCGATCACCAAAGGTATCGTCTCCCGGATTGATTATAGCGTGTATTCCCACAGCGGTATCGACCAGCACCTCGTGGTGCAGGTGGACGCTGCGATTAACCCCGGCAACAGCGGAGGACCGGTCGTATACAAGGGAAAGGTCGCGGGACTGGCATTCCAGGCGCTGGCATGGGCCGAAAACATTGGATACACCATACCCATGCCGGTAATCAACAGGTTTCTTGAAGACATTAAAGACGGAACCTACGACGGCTACCCCGAGATGGGCGTAGGCTATATCAACACCAGAAACCAGTCGCTGCGTAAAGACCTCAAACTCTCGGAGAATCAGACCGGCGTGCTGGTGTACTACGTCGATCCTTTCGGAAGCGCCGATGGAATTATTGACCCCGGAGATGTGCTCGCCAGCATAGAAGGTTACGATATAGACAACGAAGGCCGTATACAAATTGACGACAACCAGATAAATTTCTTTGAAATACTGGAAAGACGACAGAAAGGAGAATCGGTCAAACTGAGCATTTTTCGCGATGGAAAACCCCGGAGTATCTCACTGCCATTGAAAAGCCATTCGGATCCATACGCTTTCAGAAACCTCTACAACAGGGAACCGGAATATGTAATGTACGCAGGCCTTGTTTTTACTCCCCTCACCCGTAATTATGTCGGCACAGTAACTTCCGGATCCCTCAGCGCCAAAGAACAACGGATACTGTATTATATGTCCAACGCCAAAATTGATAAACTGTATAAGGACAGACAGAAATTCATTGTTCTCTCTCGCAGACTTCCGCATTCTGTCAATACTTACACGGAAGACTTCGTAGAAGGGATCGTATCGAAAATAAACGGCATGGAAATACTGGACCTCGACGACGTCAACAAGGCGCTGAAAAAAAACGCCGACGGCTTTCACATAGTAAAGTTCGCCGGAATGCAGGATTTTATTGTCCTTGACGCCAAAGCAGCAGAAGAGGCAACCGAAATGATAGCGAGGAAATACGGCGTCCCCTCGCTCCAAAACCTTGCAACTGAAAAAGAATGAAGACAACCGGAATCACTGCCATTATTGCACTGTGTGCATGCCTTGCGGCGAGAGCAGAACCAGCCGGAAAACTTCCGGCAGAACTCGAAAACTCGGTCGTAGAGGTAATTGTAACATACCAGAAATACAGCGCCCACCTACCCTGGCAGAAACTCAAACCCGGCACAAGGACCGGCTACGGCGTTTTTGTCGGGCAAGATCGGATACTGACTAGCGAAAGCCTGCTCAGAAACAACACGCTGGTCGAAATACGGAAAGTGGGGGCAGGTAGAAAAACTCCGGTCAAGGTACACGTTACCGAGCCCCAGGTAGACCTGGCCCTGCTCGATATTGATTCTGGAAAAAGCGAGTACAAGTGCCTGCCCCTGGCCGCAAAAGCGGAAAAAGACGAACAGGTAATCATTGCGCAATTCTCCGGCTCCGACAACATCCAGCTTGGAGGAGGCAAGATCCTGGAGCCATCCGTCCAGTCGCTTCCGTTTGCCCCGCATAGCTGCTTGATTTTCAAGGTGCTGACCGACCTGAACGTCGACGCCCGGGGCGCTCCTGTTCTTAAAGATAACAAACTTGCCGGCATCGTGTTGAGCTACAACCGCAATTCACGCACAGCAAAAGTGCTGCCCTATCCGCTCATCAGGAGGTTTATTAATGACGCTAAGCGCAAACCATTCGAAGGATTCGCCTCTGCGGGTTTTCTCTGGTCCCCATTGATCGACCCGGCAAAGAGATCCTACCTGAAGTTACAGAATGACCCGGGAGGCATCCTGGTTCTCGACCGTCTGCCAGGAACCGGAGCCGACAAAGTTCTTCGTTCCAACGATGTTATTGTTCAATGGGACGGTTATCCAATTGACCGCCTCGGATACTATAAGGACCCTGATTTCGGAAAAATGCGGCTGCCACACCTGATCCACGGAAAAAGAAAAGCCGGCGAATCAGCCAAAGTCTCCCTTGTCAGGGACGGACGCAAAATGCAAGTGGAACTGCCACTTCAACGTATGGACGACGACAACATGCTTATACCCGAAAACTACCTCGCCGAACAGCCCAGCTACATCGTCGAAGGCGGCTTCGTCATCCGGGAGCTAACCGGACGCTACCTCAAAGCCCACGGCCGAAACTGGAAAAAGCGACTGCCTTCCGCACTTGTCCACCTGTACATGAGCAGCCGCTTCAGTCCGGAAAAGGTCGGAGACAAAGTTGTTATAGTTTCACAAATTCTCCCCGACCCCATAAATATCGGTTATCAGCAGTTTAACAACAGAATAGTAACACACGCAAACGGGACGGCAGTTAAGAACCTCGGCGATGTTTTCAATGCAATAGAGCTTGACGGAAACCTAACAAGCCTGAGGCTACGGGGAATGGAAATCGATCTGGTGTTGGACCGCAAGTCAATCGAGAGAGCAAATTCGAGGCTCGCGTCGAAATATCGGATAGCCAAACTCAGACAAAGGACGACGGATAAATGAGTATCGCCAGATACAGTTTATTTCTGAATGCGATATATTGCATAACTGAACTGATTAAATAATGATCAACACCCTGTTACATATATTTCAAAACGCAACTCTGCAGCTTCCGGCTATGGAAGTCGTGCTCTCCCTCGCGGTGCTCTCCCTGAGCCTTGTTTTCAGGCTTACGCGTTTCGGCCTTATATTCGCCTATGTCCTCTCCTACCGATGGGGATGGACTCTTTTTGTAGGACGTTCCGAGAAATTCATGCTCGCGTACCTTCTTTTCGGAACCGTTACCGGAATTCTCACCATAATAGGCATGATGCAGAACAGCCAGCTAGAGGACTGAAAAAGAAAACCACCTTCCGATGAAAATTTATAAACAAATCGCCGCCATAATCAAAACAATTGTTTTTTACACGGTTTTGGCTGCAACTGGCACCTTGCTTGTTTCATTCGGCACTTCGATGGCGAAATCACGCCAGCTGGTCCAATGTGTAAAACAATCCGATTATTTCCTCAAACAGGACCGGCCAGGAAAAGCTCTGGCGTCAACACAGGACGCAGAGGCTGTTGCGCCCTCGTATCCTTCCTACTTCAGGGCGCTCCACTGCAACGCAGTAAGATCTTACGCCAGACTATCAAAGATTGAAAAAGCCCAGAAAAAAGCCGAACAAGTCTACAACTGGAACAGAAATAAGTACGTCCCATCTTCGACCTTCCTTACACCACTTGCTTCGCTGGGAGACAGGATCGTAAATCTATATCACAGAGTGTCCGGCATCGGCTCAAACTACAACAAGTGGTCCGGCTACAACGCATTGCTAACCGAACTCAGGCGCACAGAGAATATGGAAGCGCTCAATAAAGTCGCAGACCGTATGCTAGCCATTGCTCCGGACAGCCGGCTCGCCAGAAAAACAAAAGTATATGTAAAGAATAGAAAAGAAATTATCGCGGCGCGAGAGAACAGAAAACACTCCCCTGATAGAAAAACCGGTTCCCGCTCAAATGATAGAAAAAACCAGAGCACAAACTCCACGCAGGGAAACAAGACAGACACATCCTCCAAAGAGAACAAAAAGTCCGGGATGCGAAGCGACAATCCTTATGCGGAACAATACACTGAAGCCAAAAAACAATATGTCGAATTCTACAAAACGGTGAAGAAACTCACAGCTAAGCGGGATTCAGCAACAGGACAGAAACGAATGGAATACGCCAACCAGCTTCACAAGATGAAACAACAAGGCCTCTCGCTGCAAAGGCAATACCAACAGGCTGCCAGGCGCTATAAACAATGGAACAAGCAGAATCCTCAAAAGTGAAACACCGCGCCCCGGCGACGGAAGAAAGCGAGGGCAGTATCGCTGCTTCATCCAGAAAGAATTTTTTCCGACCCGTAACCGGTTTGAGGGTGTTAATAGTCCTGCTCTGGCTGACCTCGACCGCATGGCTAATCAGATTCGAAGCTTTTCCTCATTTTTTCACCCGAACGCTGCAGGGCTACCAGTCCGTGCTGCCCGCTGATGTCCTGGTAGCAGATTCCTGGATGAACCTTAAACTCGACGGCCAGCCTGCGGGATATTCGCATTACAGCATTCAGACCGAAGAAATCGGCAACGAGACTTATTATGTAATAACCAACACAATGGAACTCGGACTGAAAATTATGGGCCAAGGCCATCGCATGGAAATGGAGAACTCCGCAAGGATCGATCTCGGATACCGTCTACAGGAGTTCAGTTCCAGTGTGACCTCGACCACTTTTGCCGCAGAAATTTCTGCCGAACACCTGGGAGACGGAACCTACAACGCAACGCTTTCCTATAAGGGTGGCAGGCAGTCCAGGAAACTGACAATACCAAAAGATACGGTCGTGTTTTCGCCGATGACCGGGCTTAACCTGAGAAACCTCAGGGCCGGACGCAAGATCGGATTGAGAATCTTCGACCCCATTACAATGCAGCCGGCCCTCATAACACTCGTGCCACAAAAACAAGAAACAATTACGGTCGAAGACAAACAGTACCGTGCAATGGTAGTTAATCTGGAATACCGCGGCACGATCTTTACAGCATGGATCGACACTGAAAGCGGAGAATTGCTCCGCCAGACTACACCCTTCGGCCTGACTATGCAGAAATGCGCTCCCGAAAACGCATTCCTCGCTACTACCAACGCGGCCGTCGCCCCGGAGTTACTCCAGTCTCTTGGAAAACGGCTTATTAATGGAGGCGGCAATGATTGATATCCAACACCTGACCAAAAAATTCGGCAATTTCAGCGCTGTCAGAGACTTAAGCCTTGAAGTCCCCGATGGCGAACTCTTCTGCTTCCTCGGCCCGAATGGGGCCGGCAAAACCACTACGATAAAGGTTCTTACCGGACTTCTTAAGCCAACCAGCGGAGAGTTATACGTCGACGGCAAAAACGTGGTAACCGAAGCAAGAGAAGCCAAGAAGGTTATGGGATACGTTCCCGATATGCCTTTCCTCTACGAGCGGCTGACGCCTGACGAGTTCCTGGAGTTCATCGGTAACCTCTATAATATTCCGCGCGACGTTCAGGAATCACGCAAAGAAGAACTTCTCGACCAGTTTGGCCTGACCGATTACCGTAAATCGCTGATTAAGGACTTCTCGCACGGCATGCGGCAGCGGCTGATTTACGCCGCCACATTTCTCCACCGCCCGAAATGCCTTTTTATCGACGAACCTCTAATCGGCCTGGATCCGTATACTATTCGACTGCTGAAAAACATGCTCCGCAAATACGTTGACGACGGAATGACCATATTTCTCACAACCCATATCCTTGCCCTTGCGCAGGATATTGCCGACCGTATCGGAATCATACTTGAAGGACGGCTTATCGCTCTGGGCACTTTCCCCGAGTTGCAGAAAAAGACAAAGGGCAAATCCCTCGAAGATGTGTTTATCGAAATGACAATTGGCAACGGCCATGATACGGGAGGAATCGGCGATGTCAGCGCTTTCAGCCCTCGCGCTTAAAAACAGGCGTTATATGGTCAATATTGGACGTATCCTGCACATGCAGTCGCGTTTCAAGGTCATGTTCATCTTTTTCTTTGCGGTTTTTTTCGAAGCAGGCCTGTTTGCGCTTTTTTTGGACGGCTTTCAACTGATATCCCGACTCAGCTCTGTCGGACTCATATTGATGCCCCGCCTCTTCACACTCTTCTTCCTGGGTATGGGCGTCATGCTCGTAGTTTCCGGCGTCGTCAGTTCCTATACAACAATTTTTCGCTCTGATGAAATACCTTTCCTTGTAGTGCGCCCCTTCAGTATGTCCGAAATCGTGGTCTATCGTTTCTTGGCTTCAACCTGGCTCTCTTCCTGGGCTTTTCTCTTTATTCTGCTTCCTTTTGTCTCCGCATTCGCCGTGCATCAGGAAGTTTCAATACTCTTTCCGGTATGGACCGTCCTGTTTTCAGTTCCCTTCCTCATTATTTGCTCGTCCATTGGCACAATCTTTACCATGGCGTTCGTCCGATGGTACCCCAGGAGCCGGATTGCGCGGTACCTGCCCGCCGCGCTGGCTGCAGGCGTTGTCGTGTGGCTTTATGTCATAGGACGCAAAGCCGCTTCCCTCCCTATCGAAAGTAACCTGGATCTTTCAAGGCTCGTGCCGGGCATGGCGCTTTCTTCCAATGAACTTCTCCCAAGCTGGTGGATATCCGAAGGGATCATGTCGCTGACAAGACAAGAATGGCTCCGGGGAACCCTGTTCTGGATTCTGCTATCTTCCAGCGCAGGAATCATGACACTGATTATTGAAAAAATAGGAGGAAGAATTTTCTACGAGGGATGGCAGAAAACATCCGCAGGAACCAGCCGGCCCGCGACAGGCGCTTTCCTCGGAACGATTGCAGAAAAAACTCTTTTCTTCCTTCACCGCGATACCAGAGCGGTAATCGTCAAAGACGTCAAAACCTTCTGCAGAGACCCCCAGCAATGGTCCCAGGTATTAATTTTTTTCGGACTCCTGGCAATATATTTCTCAAACCTTAGGAATTTTAATTACCACACCTATGCCAAAACATGGCGAAACCTCATCGCATTCCTGAATGTCTTCAGCGTATCAGCAGTCATGTGCTCGCTGGGTTCAAGATTCGTCTATCCTCAACTCAGTCTCGAAGGACACGGCTTCTGGATTCTCGGCCTCTGCCCCATCACCTACCTCAAAATCATTATGGCAAAATTCTGCGCATCCGCCTTCGCCATGAGCATACTCAGCGTGGGGCTTATGCTCCTTTCTTCCCAGATGCTCCGCGCCTCGCTGACCGCCCGGCTGGTTTCCTCAAGTATCGCCTTGTGCGTCGCCCTCGCAGTCTGCGCATTGTCCACCGGCCTGGGCGCTATATTCCTCAACCACGAGGAGAAAAACCCGGCAGCCATCGTTTCCGGCTTCGGCGGCACGCTGAACCTCGTCTTCTGCCTGTGCTTCATGCTGGCCGCTATTCTCCCCTTCGCATTTATCTTCCACCTGCAACTCGGGGGTCTGCTTGACGGTCGATACGTAATGGCTCTGGGGCTCGGAACCGTCTGGCTTTTGCTCATCACCGGCATAGCAATCGCCGTCCCGCTTTCCTTAGGTTTAAGATCGCTTAAAAATCGGGAGTACTGATATGCGGGGCAGTTCATTCCAACTTGACATTACGCCCTTTTTTGTGGAATTTCATTCTCTGGAGGACAAATAGGCGTGGAAACTGATCAATGGGAAGAATGGGCGCCAAAGGCGCTCAAGAACATGTCTGACGCGGTCATCGCCGCAGATAACAAGGGATGCATCACTCTCGTGAACCCCGCGGCATCAAGCCTGCTCGGTAAGCCCATCGCAGAACTTATGGGCAAGTCCCTGCGAAAAAACGTGCAACTTGTGAAACTCAATTCGAGAAATCCCGTACAACTGCCCACCCCCAGGGTGTTCCGCAAGAACTTCACACCAAGAATCTTCGCACAAGTTGCTCTCGTCCAGGAGAGCGGCCACGAAATGCCGGTGGAAGCGGTCCTTTCCCCCGTGCGAGGATTTAGAGGCTCTGTAGCAGGCGAGATTTTCGTTCTTAGAGACCGAACCAGACAGATGGCAAGCGACCAGTTCTTTTTGATGAATAATAAAATCGAAGCCATAGGTAGCCTTGCCGGCAGCATAGCGCGCGTTTTCAACAACTGGATCGGACTGATTACCGCCAAGGCTTCTTCAATCTCCGATAATCTTGCCCCCCGCACTCAAGCTCATAATGATGCTATTTCCATACTGGAAGCAAGTGGACAGGCCAGCGCGCTGTCCCGCAGACTGCTGAGTATAGCCAATGCAAGCAACCCTCCCTCGGCTGAAGAACTTGAAGTCCTTTCGCTCAGGAAAGTGATTGACGGAACCCTTGCCATGGTAAACCCCGATTTCGATAAACGCGGCATTGAGATTGAGGTTAAGAATTCCGAAAGCTTTCCCTTTATCAAAGCTGAAGGCGGACAGCTAACCGACTGTCTCGTCAACATCTTCCTGAATTCTGCGGAAGCCATGTCCGAATCAGGGGGCAGAATAATTATCGACGCATCGGAAAAGAAACTGGACGACACCGAATACTGCGTTCTCAGAATCAGAGATAACGGCAACGGCATGCCCCCGGAGGTCCTGCGGCACGCTTTCGAACCTTTTTTTACAACCAAAGACCCCACCCTCTCCACCGGGCTGGGATTAACCATCGTCCAAGGCTCGATGCAGGCCTGGGGCGGACAAGTGAAGATCAGAAGCCGAACAGGACAGGGTACTAGCATCAGACTGTTTATACAGAAAGGAAAGCCCGAACACGAATCGGACGGGAAATCCACCCGTCCTACCGCCTTCGTAGCCGATGACCACGAAAAGGTCCTTGCGCTGGCAACAGACACATTGAAGAACATGGGCTACAGAGTCATATCGGCCCCCTCAGGCAAAGAATCAATAGAGACAGTCAGAAAACATAAAGGAAAAATCGATCTCTTCCTGGTCGATGTCTTTATGCCCGGCAAGAACGGAAAAGACGTTCTGGAACAAATCGTTGCCCTTAACCCTGCGGCAAGTGTGATAATGATGTCCGGCTTTTCAAAAGACTACGTGCGCAACTACCTGAGCAGAGGTATATGGGAATACCTGCAAAAACCGATAGACAAAGAACAGCTCGAAAGCGCCATTTCGCGCATGAAGCCACGTAAGCAAAGGTGAAAGAGTATGCCCCGAACCAAAATTCAGAAACAGGCATTGATTCTCATCCCGGCTATTTTCCTGCTGCTGACATTGCTCATCTGCGGTTGCGGCAAGAAAGAAGAAACACACAAAACTGACGGCGCCAAAGGCAAGGAAAAATCCAACGCGAGAATACTGCTGGAAGGCATCACCGGCAAAAGCGCTGTCGACCGAGGCAGGAAAGCCCAGGACACTATCCGCAACATCAGCGAAGAACGCAACAAACAACTAGACCAGACCATGAACCGTTAATCCGGCGCAGTTCAGGCTTTAACAAAATACTGCAGCCATTCTATAAGCCCACGATCTCCACTGGCATCGTACCTGGCGCCGTCTACACAGTTTTCCTTGGCTACGCTTACCAGAGGCTGGTACCCCGTTTTTCCATCATGCACGCTCTGCTTCCGAAAAACCGCTCCCTTCTCTCCGCTGGTGGAAGAAAGCACTATAATCGGAATACCAGTCTGTTTTCCGCTGTCCGTATACTCTTTCTTCAA
Source organism: uncultured Victivallaceae bacterium (assembly GCA_964440205.1). GTDB lineage: Bacteria > Verrucomicrobiota > Kiritimatiellia > UBA8416 > CAYSRM01 > CAYSRM01. The sequence goes on along the minus strand of CAYTRK010000005.1, from coordinate 13,464 downwards.
ATTCCGGATCACACTCCATCCATCCATTATCGGCATGTTCAAATCAAGCACCATAAACAAGGGATCCCGATAATACTTTTTACGTATCCTGGCAAGCACATCCAGGGCTTCCGAACCGTTGGACGCCTCGAAAGGCACAATATCGCGGTCGAACTTCGCGATGTCCCTGATTACCTTTCTGCGAATACCTTTGTCATCATCTACTACCAACACAGTGTTGCTATCAGGGTCCATGTTCCGGCGGATTGTTTCGAGAAATTTCTTGTAATCCTCTTGCCCCACTCCGTTCAGATCATTATCCATAGTACTCCTCCTTTGATTCACTAAACAAAAAACCGCAGCCCTTCAAACCGAAACGTCAACCCGCCATATCAAATCACTACACGGAAAGTAGTTCCCTCGCTGCCGGTGACGCAACTTATCTCTCCCCCGTGGATGTCCGTTATCTTCTTTGCAATAGTAAGACCGAGCCCGGTCCCGCCTTCCTTCTTAGTCTTAAAAGCAACAAAAAGATTATCCGCTATCTCACGCGGCATGCCTGGACCGTTGTCCGTAATGCATATTTCCGTTCGCCCGCCGTCGACAAGACGCGAACTTATTGCCAACACAGGAACATCCGGCCCCTGCTCACCAAGCGCTTCTATAGCATTCTTACATATGTTAAAAAAAGCCATTTCAAGTTGAGCGCCGTCACCCCTCAGTTCTACGCATTCGCTGGAAAAACTGTTCCGCACTTCAATGGCATCCAGACCCGATTTCGCGGCAAAAGCTTCGGACGACCGGCTTACCCTGCTGAGCAGCCCGTCTATATCAATCGTCGTGAAATCAGGCGAATAGATCTTTGTAAGCTGTAGATAATTCTTCGCAAGCTCCGCTCCATAGTTTATCGAATCCGAGGCCAACTCAAAATCTTCAGCCAGGTTTTTGCTTTCCGAAGCCTCGGGAAATTCACTCTCCAGGTCTTCTTTGAGATAGTTCAACCATGATCCGCCTGCTATCAGCTTGTTCTTCAGCTCGTGTATCGCCTGGTAGGAAGTCTGCCTCAAATTCATTACTTCCAGTCCGAATGCCGTTACCGGCAGCATAAGCGCAACCTCCGAAAGCAGGTTGTTCTCCGGTTCCCCGCTCGAAAAAGCTTCAATGTCAAATTCCTTCGGCCCGCCGCCAAGTTCAAAACCCGGAAATACATTCTCGTCAAATAGAAGCTGAAGCGCGCCCACATACCTCGCTTGAACCGTATCATGCTGCCGATTGTGCACCGATGGAACAGGCACACTCAACAAATACCGGGTAGTTAACTTTGTCTGCTGATCCACACCGTTAAAATGACGGCGGTCTTCCGGAGCATACGTGTAAACAGCAGCGCCTTTAGATACGGTAGCCCCTGCAATGCTGTCTAAGGGCACAGCCGTCCCGATCAGATCTTCGCGGTTGGAAAAAAGGAATCGCAACGATGGACCCTCTTCGCCGAGTATTGACCCGCCGGACGCGCCCGATATTCTTATAGCCGAATCCAGAATATGGCGAAGCATACCTTCAGGAGACGTCCCCAGGCTTAGCCGCAGTATGTCGATAATATGTCCCTGCATTCAATGCCCTCCGTTCAGCAAACCAGCAAAGCAAGATTACCAGCCCGTTCCCGTCTTGACAAGGCTGCCGCGCCAGCAAAGCTTTTTTCTTGCCTATTCGAACACAAATGCGTATACACAATAATGTAAATATGGCAATTTTGTACAGCTGCCGATTCCTTTTCAACCGTTTAGTCTTTATGGAAAAATAATGGCCGATATCAAAATAGAGTGCAAAGCCTGCAACAAGGAATTTCGGGTTTCCGAATTCTCTGACGGTAATTCATGCATTTGCCCATCATGCGGCGCTGACAACGAAAAACCCGTTGCCGCCGGAACAGTCGAAAAAAAGAAACCTCTCAAACTGAGGCCTAAAAAAGCGACTGGCGATACGGTTACCCAGGAAAGCTACCAACAAGCCAGGGACGCCTCGAACTGGAACGTCCGAGAACAGATCACCGAAGACCTCGCCAAGGACAAAAAAAGATCATTCCACTACGCCGGGAGCTGGATTCTCTTTATTCTGCTCGGAACGGCAACCGGACTACTGAGATACGGCGGTTTTCTTCATGCTGATAACGTCGCCCGAATACAGATGTACGGCCCGTTCGTTATTTTGGCATTCCACGTGATTATTGTGCTCAAAGCGTTCAAGGATTCTGTCTTTCAAGGAATATTTTGCCTTCTTATTCCAATGTATTCAGTGTACTACATTTTTCTCGTTTCGGACGATTTCTACATGCGGGCCGTCCTTGCCGGACTCCTGGTCGGCGCCGGCGAGGATACAGCTCTCTTCCTTAACGAGAAATTCCACGTGGTAATCGGCAAAGTAAACGATTTCATACAGACCGGCGGCGGTTCCGTCCGCTAACCCGCCTGCTGTTTTACCCGCCCCGGCACGACTGTTCCGAGAAAAGCTTTTCAACTTTATCCACTATAATCTCGCTCAGTTCTGCTTTTTTCATGAGCGGCATGACTTCCGCCCTCCCGTCTGCAAAAAAAAGTATCGCCTTGTTGGTCTCCGACGCGAAACCAGAGTTTGAAGTTCCCACGAGATTTCCAACGATCATATCCAGACCCTTGTTGTTAAGTTTGCCGACCGCCGATTCCGCAAGGTTACCCGTCTCGGCAGCAAATCCCACATGAATCCGCTTCCCCTTCGAATTCTTGAGAGAACACAGTATATCAGGATTTTTCTCCAGTCTTATGCTGTCGCCGATGTGCTCCTTTTTCACTTTACCGCACACAATTTCCGCAGGCCTCACATCACATACTGCTGCAGCCATGATAAGCGCATCGCATCGGGGCGCCGCCCCATGTACCGCTTCGTACATCTCCCGGGCAGTCTCAATTGCCATAAATTCCACACCCTCGGGAACAGCAAGATTCACCGGCCCTGAAATCAGCGAGGTCCGGTGCCCCCTGCGACAGCAACATTTCGCCAGCTCATATCCCATCCTGCCTGTCGACCTGTTGGTCAAAAACCGTACCGCGTCAAGCGGCTCCCGCGTGGGTCCGGCAGTCACCATAATACGCATCGCCGTTGCTCCTTTTCAGTCATAATTCACCATTGCGCCCATAACCAGCTCTTACTAGAATATTCTCTTTTTCATAACAGCATCAGACAGGAAATGGAAATATGCAAATAGATTGTTTAACCGTAGGCCCGATCCAGGCTAATTGCTACCTTGCGCGAAAGGACAAAACCCACCCGGAAACATTGATCATTGACCCGGGAGCACAGCCGGAACAACTTCTTTCGCTGATCCGGCAGAAAAAACTCAAGCCTGCGGCTATTCTGTTGACTCATGGACATGCCGATCATATTTCCGCAGCTTCGGAGCTATCAAAAACGCTGGAAATACCGGTGGTCATACATACCAACGATCTGCCCTGGGCCTTTGAACAAAACAATACAATAGATAACCTCTATCCACCGCCGGGTGCCCCCTACTCGACCATCTCACTGAACTCTGAACGCGAAAAGCGCCACGACGCAGGATTCAACTACGAAGCTATACTTACACCCGGCCATACCGGAGGCTCCGTTTGCTACTATTTTCCCGAAGAATCAACCATGTTCTCGGGAGATACCGTGTTCGCCGGTTCGGTCGGACGCACCGATCTGCCTGGGAGCGACCCAAAACTAATGACCAAATCGGTAGAAACAGTGGCCTCCCTTCCGGAAAATACCCTCATCTACCCCGGCCACGGCCCGCAAACCACACTGGCTGCGGAGAAAAAAAACAATTTCTTCTTCCAACGTATACAATAACTCCGGAAAAACTTGCCGCTACTCCACTCCCTTTTTTTCCATTTTTCTTAACTTGTTCCAGCCAGCCGTATAATCTAAGCTTCTGTAATGAACGATGACATAATCCAGATCAATGCGGAGGGAATCGACGCTGAAGAACTCGTCCGGGAAATTAAACGACGAGTTAAAGAGAAACGTGAAAACGGTTCTTATTCAGACCCAGCTCTGGCCCGAGCCGAACGATACAACCTGGCCAATCTTAGAGACGAGGAAGAATTTCTGCCGTATTACCTCTCCTGCCTTAATGATACCACAGAAGTAGATATAAACGATTTCGAAATAGTCGAACGCAGACGAATGTTTTCCGGCGCACTGGTCTTCGGTAAAAAACTTGCATGGAAGGCCCTGAAATTCTATACATACCGGCTCTGGTCCCAGCAGAACCAGGTAAACGGACTTCTCCTGGGCGCAATTCAGGGCATACACGAACACTACGAACGCCGAATTCATCAACTCGAAAAACGAATATCGCAACTCGAAAAACGAGAATCCTGACACGAGTCAATCCATGCCTAAAATCGCTTTCATCGCTCCCCGCTTTGCCAGAGGCAGAACAGTCGGCGGCGCAGAGACGCTGTTGAAAAACCAGGCTGCTTACCTGCATTCACAGGGTTGGGACGTTACCTTCCTGTCAACCTGTGCAGTCAACCATTTCACATGGAAAAACGAACTTGAGCCCGGTTTCCGCGAAATTGACGGCATGTCAGTAGGGCTCTTCCCGGTCGACGACCGCGACCTGCCGCTGTTTCATTCACTGCAGTCCAGGATATGCTCCGCGAATAACCTGTCGAAACAGGAGGAATTCGAATGGATAAAGAACAGCGTAAACAGCGCCCCGCTTTGCGATTACCTTTCGGCAAACAGCAGCCGTTTTGATCGGATAGTCGTCGGCCCGTATCTGTTCGGTCTCCCCTTCTTCGCCTCAAAGGTGTCGCCGGAAAAAACCATCCTCGTTCCCTGCCTGCACGACGAACCGTTTGCCCGGTTGTCCATCTTTAAGGATATGTTCAGGGATGTTGCCTCGGGAATGTTTAACACAACAGCCGAAAAAAATCTTGCTGTCTCCCTGATTTCAAATTGCGTCAGGGACTGGCCATGTGTGGGAGCCGGTATCGAACCCTTCGATGCCTCGTCTGACTCCTTCCTTCGAAAATACGAAATCACAAAACCCTATATACTGTACTCAGGTCGCAAGGAAATGCTCAAGGGAACACCGCTTCTTATTGACTACTTCAAGACCTTCCATGAACGCTCAGCAACAGATATTCAGCTCGTCCTTACCGGCAGCGGCGAAATTGATATCCCTTCCGGACTGACCGGCCACATTCATGACCTTGGCTTTGTGTCCGAGGAGGATAAAAGAGCAGCCATGGCCGCCGCCGTCGCTTTCTGCCATCCATCCGTCAACGAAAGCCTTGGCATAGTGCTCCTTGAAGCATGGATGGTAAGAACCCCGGCATTGGTTCACGCCAGCAGCCCTGTTCTGGTAGACCAGTGTCGCAGCAGCGGAGCCGGCCTGTGGTTCAGTTTCTATCCCGAATTCGAAGAAGAACTCAAGCTGCTGGTAGAAAACCGGGAATTTAACAGAAAACTAGGCGAATTAGGACGCAAATACGTCCTTGATGAATATTCCTGGAAAAAAGTCGGCGATCGCCTCAAATCGGCGCTTAGATTTTGAATGATGATCCAGTTGCATCGGTCCGTTCCGAACCTCCGCCTATATCATGATTCATTCGGACCTTCGATACTATCTATTTCTTTGATTGCTTCCGCAATCTGTGTTAGAGCCTCGCTTATGAGTTCCGTCTTGTCCTTAATTGTCTTAAAGCAACGCATATTCCGCATTCGCGAGGCTTCAAGATATTTTCTGCGTTCATTGACTTCTTCAAGTTCGCCCTCCAGGGTCGCAATGCGCGATTCGGCTGCAGTAAGCGAATTCCTCAAATGCAGTATTCGTATTTCCTGTTCTTCGTCAGTGCTGTCAATGTCCGTCAGTTCCATTCCCTCCGGTATGGGAACCTGGACCTCGGTCCCGCAATCGCTGCAAGGTATAGTCAAACCGGCGCCCCGATAATCAATAGCAAGGCTCTTGCCGCAGTGTGGACAGTCAAAAATTATGTCTGTATCTTTGATGCCCTCAGAGTCTGTGATTTTGTCACTCATTCCAGTTCTATGACTAACCTCTCATTGAAGAAAGCAGGAGAAAGTCAACATCCAGCCACAGCCACCTCGACTGCTCAGGCTTTCTGTATTTCACCCGACCTTATACAGGAAGCACACACATTCTTTCTAACAGTGCCACCGTTCTCCCTGACCCTGACTTTCTGAAGATTGGGAAGAAAGCGTCGCTTACTGATCCCAGTGGTGTGAAGCCCGATACCACCCTTACTCTTGCGTAAACCCTTGCGAACAATACTGTTACCAGTCCTTCCGCCTTTTCCGCAAATTTCGCAAACTCTCGGCATTTCTATCTCCTTTTAATCACAGCAGCCGTCTTTCTCGTGAATTACAGCCATCTGAATTTATTTACTAAAACTAAGTTATCTTATAAAACTACTCTTCTGCAAGACTTTTCACCAAGTCAATTATACCTTCATGATTCCTCGACTCCCGGCCATACAACCCCAGCAAGCGGATTAAAGAGCGTTCCGGATATCCTTCAGCTTCATCTGCAAAGTCGTGTTTCCCCGCCAATGGTTCCGCTCCAGCTCAAATACCGCATCTACAGACTCTCCAGTCGCCAGACTGACATCCCCCATACCAAAACCAATCGCATCAATAACAACCCTTCCAATACGAAGCTTCAGCTTTAAATGATTCTTCCCCACAATCCTTGGCGAACCGATGACTATCCCCCCTTTGATCCCCCATAAAGGCCCCTTGTTTCCAGCTCCAAATGGTCTCAATAAATCAATTTCATCAATAATGCCCATCGACAAATCAGCATCCGCTAACCACGCCGAAATCTGCACGCTGGGCGCAAGTTCCTTGCCATCCAGCTTCCTTCGGCATATTTCGTTGAACATATCCCGGAAACCTGCGAGCTTCCCCTTATCTATCTCAAGCCCGGCAGCCGCTTGATGCCCCCCGTAAGCCTCGAGCAAATCACCACAATCATCCAATGCGTCAATCAGGCTTAAATCCATGCCGTCCGGACTCCGGGCGGAACCCCGGCAGTAAATCTGTCCATCATCGGAAAAAACTACCACAGGACGATTATATTCCCGGCAAAGCCTTGAAGCAACAATGCCAATAACGCCAACAGGCCAGTCCTTCCCGTCAACCACGATTCCGAAGTCGGTGTCCGGATTAAAACACGATTTTGCCTTTTCTTCAGCTTCAATTCTGACCCTGTCCTCAATGCTGCGCCTCATCTGGTTCGCTGCATCCAACTGCTCAGCAAAAGGTTTTGCGGCCTCGGCATCCGGCGCCAGAAGCAGACTCAGCGCCCTGTTGGCGTCGCCGGTTCTACCCGCAGCGTTTAAGCGGGGACCAAGCTTGAATCCGATATCATAGGAACTGCGGCACTCTGGTATCCGAGATACTCTTATCAGTTCTTTAAGTCCGGCAGACGGGGAAACCCCTATCCGCTTAAGCCCGGCTTTAACAAGAATTCGATTCTCACCGGTTAAAGGAGCCAGATCCGCAACGGTCCCAACCGCAACCAGGTCCAGAAAATCCCGAAGATCGAATAAATCAGCCTCCTTGCGCCCCTGTTCTATTGCCTTCTTCTGCATCGCATGACAGAGCTTGAAGGCAACGCCAACTCCCGCAAGATATTGTGTTCGGGAATCGCGGCTGCGCTTCGGATTCACAAACGCTCTGGCCGGAGAACGGCCGTCCGGGAATTCATGATGATCAGTCACTACCACGTCTATTCCGCGATTGCACAGCCACTCTATCTGTTCCCCCGCGCATGAACCGCAATCAACAGTTACCAGGGAGTCGCAACGGTGTTCGGCCAGGCATCTCTCAACTGCGGCAGTACTGAGGCCGTACCCTTCTTCTGCCCTGTCCGGCAGAAAACACGAGCATTCCGCCCCCAGTTTCCGCAACACCTGGACAAGCAGGGCCGTAGACGTGAGCCCGTCAACGTCGTAATCACCAAAAATGGTTATTTTCTTTCCCGCATCAATGTCGGTCCAAATACAATCCACCGCAGCATCCATGCCCGGAAGATCAAAAGGATCGCTAAGTTGCCTGAGCTTGGGGCTGAGAAACGTCCTGGCTTCCTCAACGTCGCAGATACCGCGCTCGCACAAGGCCGCCGCTACCCCTTCAGAAACGCCCAGTTCCCTGCTCAGAGCGTCCACAATCCCCTGCTGCGGACTGAACGTCACCCACTTGTATCTGGCTGAACTCACTGCCCTGCGGCAAAATCAGGCTTTTTGCCCCTGTGCCAGAGCAAAACCACAGGCGTGGCAACAAACACCGAGGAATATGTACCCACAAGTACGCCGACAAACAAAGCCAGCGCAAAATCATTAATCGCCCCTCCGCCGAATACCAGCAGCATTACCACCGCAAGCAGCGTCGTCAGCGATGTCAACAGCGTGCGCCCGAGAGTCTGGTTAATGCTCAGGTTGCATATATCCATAAAGCTCTTGCCTTTGACAAGACGTAAATCCTCCCTGATGCGATCAAATACAACAATCGTATCGTTAACGGAGTAACCGACTATCGTTAACAGCGCCGCGACGATGGGAAGACTCAACTGCCGTCCGAACAAAGAATAGAGGCCGGCAGTAATAAGTACGTCATGAATCAGCGCAACAATAGCGCCTGCGGCAAAGCCGACTTCAAACCTGATCGATATGTACAGAACGATGCACACCATAGCTATTACGAAAGCCTTGATGGCTCTGACCTTCAAAAGACGGCTCACCTGCGGCTCAACCTGCTCTTCTGTTGATATCATAAAACCGGCATCCGGAAATTTCTCCTGCAACAGCCTCTTTATTTCCCCGGATTCGCCCCTGGAACTCTTTATGACAAGATACTTGTTATCTCCACCCATCTCTTCCTGATATTGTATCTGGGCGCCCGGAAGACCCTCCGCATCAAAAACTTTTCTGATCTTGCCAACGGCCGGGGCCGCATCATACCTGAGCGAGAGCGATGAACCGCTGACAAAATCAATCCCGAAAATCTGGGCGGGATCAGACATGCCCCGATGCACCATGTAACCGAGAGGAAGAACAATGAGCAACAGCGAAAAAACCGCGGCTATCCGCCTCTTGCCGATGAAGTCTATCGATGTCTCCCTGATAAACGAGAACATCTTCAGTTTTGCGGAATGCATCTTCGGAGCAATGCCGGCGAAAAGCAGCCGAGTCACGACCAGCGCAGTAAAAAGACTGACCATAATGCCAGCACAGAGGGTTACCGCAAAACCTCTTATAGGACCAGACCCGAACATGAAAAGAATCACCCCCGTGATGAGCGTCGTCACGTTCGCATCCATAATCGTAACAAAGGCTCTGTCATAACCGGACGTGATTGCGTTCCAGAGCGTCTTTCCCGCCCGGAATTCTTCCCGCATCCGTTCGAAGATCAGAACATTCGCGTCAACAGCCATACCGATGGTAAGAAGAATACCTGCAATACCCGGCAGAGTAAGCACTGGCAAAACAAACGGATTGCCCCCTCCCCTGGTTCCGAGTAAGGTGCCCATAAAACCTGCCGCAAGAACCATCCCCAGCGGCAGCAGAACAAGATTCAATACTAACGCAACGTCCGCAATCAGCCCGCTCAACAGGTAGTAAGCCGCCATAAAAATAACCACAGCAGCGCCGGCCAGCACAACGGCTGTTACTCCGCTTCTCTTCGAGTCCTGGCCCAGCGTAGGATCCACGATGCGCTTCTCTACTATTTCAACCCCCGCGGGAAGCGCCCCGGTTCTCAGCACCATGGCAAGTCGATCCGCTTCCCTGCCGCTGAAATTCCCAGTAATCATCGCCCTGCCCCCGGAAATGACATCATTGATCACCGGAGAAGAGTAAACCACATCGTCCAGAACAATCGCAAGCTGCCGGTCCTTGTTCTTGCTTGTGATGTTCTCAAATACTCGGGCGCCTTCACGGTTAAGCTCAAGTGTTATATATCTGCTCCCCATGGAAGCAAATTCAACCTGGGCGTCTTTCAAAACCTCACCGCTCAGTTCATAGCGCCGCTTAACTACGGCAGGACGATACAGACGATCCTCTACGCCGGGCACCTTCACCCTCTCCAGAAGATATTTGTAACCAAGCGGCGGATCCAACTGTTTGAATGGCTCTCTTACAATGTCCTCATTCAGCAAATCAGTTGTCTTTCGATAGTACAGATCCTCGCCAACACGCACTATCTCGTAACCCTCAGGCGTAATCCCCTTGCTTAACAGCTCTCTCGAAAGCTCAGAGTTTTCTATATGAACAAGATGAAAAGCAAGAAAAGCAACGCGCCGGATCTGGTTGATCGCCTCTTCACGCTTCTCCTTGTCGGCCCCGGGCAACTGGATAACTATACGATTGCTTCCCTTCTCCGGAAAAATAACCGGCTCGGCAATCCCGAGCTGGTCGATCCTGTTGCGAATCACCTCAAGCGCACGTTCATGCGCGTCTTTGACCTCTTTTCGTATCCTTCTTTCAAGCGCCTCCCCTGTCAGATTGTCGGGCGCCTTTTCCCGAACCTGCGCCGCAACGCCCTCGTCATCCACCGCAACAATAAGACTCGTCCCGCCTACAAGGTCCAGCCCGAGTCTAATCTTCTCGCCTGGCGGCCAGACCAGAATGCCTGACACCGCAATGCACAGAATAACTATAAGCCATTTCCATTTCGTTTTAGTTTCCACAATTTCCGCTCCCTTAACTATTTCTTCTCAGTCTCCGCAGGCTTTTCCCCTTTATCGAGCACCTTGGAGACAGAAGCCTTTGCTGCTTCAATCTTAACGTTGTCAGCTACCTTGATAACAAAAGTGCTGTCCTTTATGTTGGTTATGGTTCCAAGAAGGCCGCCGCTGAACATAACCCGATCTCCCTTCCTGGCATTCTCTATCATCGCCTTCCGCTCTTTTTCTTTTCTCTGCTGCGGACGGATAAGCATGAAATAAAAAATGAGTACAAGTATTATTATGGGAAACCAGCTCATTAGCGGAGAGCCGCCCCGTGTGCCTTCTGCCTGAGCGATATAAATCATGTTCTGTAAATCCATACTGCTAATCCTCCAATTTCAATACAATCAGACCGCCGCAGCCGCAGCATTAAAATCATTCGCAAATTCCGCGAAATTCCCGCCGCTGATAGCCTCCCTGATCTCTTTCATGAATTCCATGTACCTGTGAACGTTGTGCAGGGTCAACAAGTGAACCCCCAGAATCTCGTTCACGTTAAGCAGATGCCTTATGTACGCCCTGGAAAAATTCCCGCACACGTAACAACTGCAACCTTCTTCCACCGGTCCCGCGTCCGAAATATATTCTCCCGCTTTCACGGCAACCTTGCCCCGGCGAGTAAAAGCCGTGCCATTCCTGGCAAATCGCGTGGGCATGACACAATCAAACATGTCCACCCCTTTCCCTACAGACCAAAGTATCTGGTCCATCTTGCCCAGACCCATCACGTATCGCGGACGTTCCCACGGCAAACGCTCAACCGTGGTCTCAATACCCTTGCGAAGCGCCAGCTCAGGCTCTCCCACGCTGACTCCTCCAACCGCATAACCGTCAAAGCCTATATCAAGCAGCCCCTCGACGCAATGCCTGCGAACTTCCTCAAATTCTCCGCCCTGCACAATCCCGAAGAGCAACTGGCCTTCCGCCCTTTCCTGTTCCGAACAAGAAGCCGCCCATGCTAGAGTCTTGTCCACAGCTTGACAAGCGTAATCATAACTGCACGGATACGGAGGGCACACGTCAAAAGCCATCGCTATGTCAGATCCAAGCCGCCGCTGTACATCCATCGCCTCGACAGGACCAAGAAACAACCTGCGGCCGTCAAAATGAGAGTTGAACTCGACCCCGTGGTCTAATATCTTGCGCAACCTGGCAAGACTGAAAACCTGGTACCCGCCACTGTCTGTCAGAATCGGTCGCGGCCACGCCATAAAACCATGTAAACCGCCCATGCGATCAACAACGTCTATGCCCGGCCGCACACAGGCATGATATGTATTGGCCACAATGATCCCGACACCTGCTTCTTCAAGATCGCGGGGCGTAACAGCCTTGACGCTCATCTGGGTAGCAACCGGCATAAAAGCAGGCGTCGCTATAGCGCCGTGCGCGGTGTGAAGAGTCCCGGTGCGGGCCTGCGACCCAGGAGCAGAAGCTTCGATCTCAAAAGTTCCAGCCTGGTTCATATCAACTCAGTCGCGCCATGTCCGCAAAGACAAGCGCAGCCATAGACTCCACAACAGGCACAGCCCTCGGCGCTATGCAGGGATCGTGGCGGCCCTCCAAAGCAAGATCCCTCAGGTTGCCTTCATAGTCGGCGGTCCGCTGCTTTTTCGCTATGCTGGCTGTGGGCTTGAACGCTACCCTGAACACTACCGGCTCACCGTTTGTTATACCCCCCTGCACTCCCCCGCTGCGGTTCGTGGCCGTCCCGAGGCCGCCAGGCTTTGTCATGAAAACATCATTGTGCTCCGAACCCTTCATACGAGAAGAAGCAAAGCCTGAACCTATCTCAAATCCCCTGGCCGCAGGAATCGACATCACCGCTGCAGCAAGCCGGGAATGAACCTTTTCGAAAATCGGCTCGCCCCACCCGGCAGGAACCTTCCGGCATACACAGGACACGGTCCCACCCACAGAGTCGCCATCGGATGCAGCTTTTTCGATAAGATCCACCATCCGGCCGGTCGCTTCGTCGTCAGGACACCGCACTTCCGATTTATCAACGCGCTCTCTGCCCACAACCTCAGAATCTGCCTCGCAACACACATCCCCGATAGAACTCACCCAGGCAACAATCTCAATCCCGTGAATCGATTCAATGTACTGCTCCGCAATGCTCCCGGCTGCAACTCGCGCGGCAGTCTCTCGCGCGCTGGCCCTGCCGCCGCCGCTTGCAGCGACAATGCCGTACTTCGCCCTGTAAGTAAAATCCGCATGAGAGGGCCGAGGCGCCTCCCGCGTTATACTGTAATCGGACGGCCTGGTATCTCGGTTTTCAATCGTTAAAGCTATAGGCGTTCCCAGGGTCACACCCTCACGCATCCCGGAAACAATAGTGACACGATCAGACTCGGTCCGCGCAGTCGAAAGCCTGCTCTGCCCTGGCCTTCGCCTGTCCATCTGGACCCGTATTCGCTCTTCCGAGATTTCAACGCGCGAAGGACAACCGTCTATCACCGCCCCTATTCGCGGTCCATGCGACTCCCCGAACGTCGTTACTCTGAAAATCTGACCAAAAGTGTTAGACATCCAACATACCTCCGGAATTCCTTGTCAACAAGTCTTCCCAAAACAACAGCAGGCACAAGATTAACGGCATGGAAGACTTAATTCAAACCCATTTATCGCCCCCCTCGACTGCTCGGGAAATTTCGGGTCTTCCGAAGAATCTGTGGATACTGAAAGTATGTAGCTACCCGATAAAACGC
>CAYTRK010000004.1:0-27603 GCA_964440205.1 uncultured Victivallaceae bacterium | reverse complement strand
TTTTCATACAGCAGACGCCCGGGAACCGCCGCCGCAAAAATGTCCGGAGTCCCCGGCCATGAAACGATATCCAGACGCGTGGAAATACTAAGGGGAAAAGGCGCGGAAAAAAGACAGATCTTTGCCCGGAAACTAATAGGCAAAAGCTGCTCCGTGCTGGTGGAAAAGACAGATCCGGGCAAATCTGCAGAAGGTCTGACATCAGAATACCTCCCTGCAATTCTTCCGGTCACCGATGCCAAAAATAACGATATCATAACCTTCCGCCCCACCTCCGCAGAAAACGGCACACTCATGGGCGGATCAGATGAGAATGGTTTTTAGCCCGTATTTCTCACAAAATTTCGTAGCGTTCGCAGCAGGAAGTTTGTGAGATATACGGGTTAGCAAGTTCATTGTGGTTTCATCGCTTCTATCCCGATCATCGTCGCAATCTTCGTCGACAACGATCGAGATAAAGATCAAGGTAGTGGTAAAAGTTTTATTAAAACGAATAAAAGCTGGGAAGATCGGTTGATGACTACGGCGACGACTACGAAATACGATCCACCTTCGCTAAAGCTACGGCGGACATGAGAGATGTGCTCCCAATCGTCTGCCCTAGTCGTCGCCGTAGTCGTCGACCGAAATGGACAGGAAAGCGGGGGAGAATCGGGCATCTGCTCTAACCACCTGTCAAATGGTGAGTTAGACAGATAAAGGCCCGGATTTCTTACCGCAACCATTGTTAAAAGCAGGGGGGCTTTTATGACAGGATCAACAGGATGTTAGCCCAAGGTCTTTTGCCTTGAAAACTCCGCTGACATTCATTTTACTCTCTACTTTGATAAATATGGAGTTTCAAAAATGAAATGGTCTCAAACCCTCATTCCCACACTAAGAGAAGAGCCACAGGAAGCGGAGATAGAAAGCCATAAGCTTATGCTTCGCGCCGGACTCATCCGGCGCCTGACCAGCGGACTATATACTTTCCTTCCGCTCGGACTCAAAGCCCTTCAAAAAGTCGAAAAGATAGTTCGAGAAGAAATGAACGCCGCAGGTGCCCAGGAGATACTGATGCCCGCTCTGCAGCCCAGAGAAATATGGGACAAGTCCGAACGTTACGAATCCATGTCCGAAGTCATGTTCCGCTCCTTCGACCACCAGGATCGCGAATTCGTCCTTGGCCCGACCCACGAAGAAGTTGTCACCCTCCTCGTGTCCGGCGAGCTGCGTTCATACCGTCAGCTTCCCCTGAACCTCTACCAGATTCAAACAAAATTCCGGGATGAAATCCGGCCCCGCTTCGGGTTGATGAGGGCCAAAGAATTCATAATGAAAGACGCCTATAGCTTTGATTCCGACTGGGAAGGCGCCGAAGAAAGTTACAACAAAATGTACCAGGCCTACACCCGCATCTTCAAAAGATGTGGTTTGAAAACAAAAGTGGTTGAAGCTGAGACCGGAGCGATGGGCGGCAAATCCTCCCACGAATTCATGGTTCTGGCTGATTCCGGCGAAGACGGAATTGTTGAATGCACCAGTTGTTCATACGCAGCCAACCTCGAAAGGGCTGAGCGAATGCCGCGACCTGCGGCGGATAGCAAGCAGGTCTCACCTGCGCCTCAAAAAGTTCAGACACCGGGAGCAAAGACAGTAGAAGAAGTTTCGAGTTTTATGGATTGCGCCGTGGATCAGCTCATAAAGACCCTCATATACGTCATTAACGGCAACCCGCTTGCAATCCTCACAAGTGGCGAACGCGAAGTCAACGAGAACAAAATCGCAAGATACTTCGAAACAGAAAAAGTCGCCCTTGCCGATGACGAAACAATAGAGAACGCCACCGGCGCACCCGTCGGCTTTGCGGGACCGGTTAACCTTCAAATACCCGTTTACGCAGACATAGACCTGCGCGGACGGAAGAACTGTGTGACCGGCGCAAATGAAAACGACGCACACCTGACCGGTGTAGATCTACAAAGAGACGCCGCTGTTCTCGATTATGCTGATTTCTGCCTCGCCGCAGAAGGCGACCTCTGCCCGAAATGCTCAGAACCCATGCGAGAAAAAAGAGGCATCGAAATAGGGCACGTTTTCAAGCTGGGGACAAAATACAGCGAAAAACTGAAAGCGTGTTTCCTGGACGAATCCGGCAAAGAACAACCAGCCATAATGGGATGCTACGGCATCGGGGTCACAAGGACGCTCCAGGCAGTAATAGAACAGTGCAACGACGACAAGGGCATCGCCTGGCCAATGTCCGTCGCTCCGGCACAGGTGGCGGTCGTGCCGCTTAACTCGTCCCACCAGCGCACAATGGACGTTGCCACCGAACTGTCCACCAGCCTGAAGTCGGCGGGCATTGACATTATAGTCGACGACCGCGACGAGAGGCCCGGAGTCAAATTCAACGACACGGAGTTGGTAGGATTCCCCCTCCGCGTGGTGGTGAGCGAGCGCTCACTGGCAAAAGAAAGCGTAGAGCTGTCGCACCGCAGCACAGGCCAACGGGAACTCATACCTCTGAACGATGCTTTGAAACAAATTTTAGACTATTGTAGAAACTTATAGAAACAGATTGATAATTCCGCTGATTTATTGGATAACAACAGGTGAACAGGCTGGCGGTGCGCGGAACCCGCCTCTTAGCCGGACAGTATTAAGCTTGTAAAACGCAAATCATTAAACAGAATAGGGGGTTTTCTTGACAGGATGAACAAGATCAACAGGATAGCCTTTTGTCAATTATGGGGTTATGCCCGCATGATTGCGGGTATGTTATGTTTTCCTTATCCTGTAAATCCTGTCCAATATACCTCTTTATAAAGTCTCAGGCGTTAACTCTTGAACGATACCAATATTTTAAAATTCAGAAAAAACTAGGAGGAGTTATGACCAAACGTGACCTGGTGGTGCGCATATCAAAAGAAACAGGAATGATTCAGGAAGACGTTCAGGCAGTGTTGCAGAAAACGCTCGATTACATAGCCGAGGCCCTTGCGAACGGCGAACATGTGGAATTTCGGGACTTTGGAATATTCGACGTTATTGTCAGGAAATCCAGAATAGGCCGCAACCCCAATAAGCCCGAACATGTTGTCCGCATCCCCGAGCGAAAAGTCGTAAAATTCAAGGAAGGCAAAAAACTGAAAGAAATGCTGAAAACACAATCCGGCGGCGCTCCAGGAGCTTAGCGCCGTTAACACCGGTCTGCCACACACGGCAGCCGTCTCTTGCAGCTCCCAGACTCTGTTCATCTCGAAGAGCGCTATGGCTGAAGATAAAATATCACTTGGACCGCCCCGAGGGATGCGCGACTTCTACCCTGAAGATGTCCACATCCGGGACCGCATTTTCAAGGCATGGCGCAACGCCTCGGATGCATTCGCGTTTGAACCCTACGATGCGTGTGTCGTCGAAAGCCTTCCCCTCCTGAAAAGAAAAGCGGGCGAGGAAATCGTCAGACAGATATATACCTTCAAGGACAAAAAAGGAAGAGAACTAGCCTTGAGGCCGGAGATGACCCCTACCCTGGCGCGAATGATAGCGCGCAAACAGGCTTCTCTCGATTTCCCCGTCAAGTGGTCCGCCATAGCTCAGTGCTTCAGGTACGAACGCATGACAAAAGGCCGCAAAAGAGAACACTACCAGTGGAATCTCGACGTCCTGGGTGAAGCGTCCGTAAGCGCCGAAGCTGAAGTAATTGCGGCGGCAGTCTACGCTCTTGAAGAAATGGGACTTGACCGGTCCGAGTTCACTATCCTGGTGAATACCAGGCGACTTGTATCGGAACTTCTAATCGAAGCCGGCATTGCTGAAACCAGGCACCAGGGTGTCTTTATGGCGCTCGACAAGAAAGGCAAGATCCCGGATTCCGAACTGCACCAGCAACTTCAGGAAGCAGGCATATCCGAAAAACAGATCAATTCAGTGTTCAACGTGTTTGCAATTGAGAATATCAATGATGCGCGCAAGACGCTCGGTTCCGATTCCAAAGCCGTTACCGAACTGGAGTCTTTCATGGAAACAGCCGGACACTACGACATAGCCGACACTGTCGAATTCGAAATCAGCGTTGTCAGAGGACTTTCATATTATACAGGACTGGTTTTTGAAGCCTTCGACACAAATCGCGAATTCCGGGCGCTTTTCGGAGGAGGACGATACGATAACCTTCTAAGAGAAATCGGCGGCCGCGAAATAACCGGGGTGGGCCTGGGTTTCGGCGACGTGGTTATTGCCGAACTTCTGGCAGCCAGGGGAATCAAAAAAGAAAAACCTGAAAAAGACTTTACAATAGGATATATGAGCGCCGACCAGCAACCTGAAGCCATCCGTATAGCTACCGGCCTGAGAGGCAAAAGCAAGACCGTAGACCTGGCGCTCTCTCACGCCAAGCCCGGCAAGTTCTTCAAAAAAGCCGGTAAATCAAGCGCACGCAACGCAATTTACATCGGTCCAGACGACATTGCCTCAGGAACAGTCAAAATAAAAGACCTGCGCGCACAGCAGGAAACAACCCATCCCATAAAAGAACTGACAAGGTAGAGCCTGTCCAAAAAGGTGTTCCCAAACAGACTGTTGCAATGCCGCATGTTTTCTTATCCGTACTCGTACACCTACTCGTACACGCAAATAGTAGCGAGCGGTTAAGTGAGGCGGGTAAGGGTATACGGTTAAGGGTGGCGGTTAAGAATTGCGTTTAAGTGTCTGAATCCGTGCACTTAACCGCTCCTCTTACTCGGATACGCTTATCATGTGTCCCCAGCGCTCGTATCAGCTTCCTTCTTCGGCATCTTTACATCAATATGCAACTCGCGCAGCTGCTTTTTCGATACATGCCCAGGCGCATTCATCATCAAATCCTGCGCCTTCTGATTCATGGGAAAAGCTATCACTTCGCGGATATTCTCCTCACCGCAAAGCATCATAACTATTCGATCGATTCCGGGCGCAATTCCTCCGTGGGGCGGAGCCCCGAATTTGAAAGCTTCGCTCAAGGCTCCGAACTTCTCATCCACTTCTTCGCGGGCGTACCCCGCAATCTCAAATGCCTTGTACAGAATGTCAGGCCTGTGATTCCGGATGGCCCCGCTGCCCAGTTCACACCCGTTGCAGACAATGTCGTACTGCCAGGCAAGCGCCGAAAGAGGATCATTCTGCTCCAGATCATCTATGCCACCCTGCGGCATGGAAAACGGATTGTGCGAGAAAATAACCTGCCCGCTGTCTTCGTCATACTCGTACATGGGATAATCAATAATCCAGCAGAATTTGAAGACATCCCGTTCAACAAGGTCAAGGTCGTTTCCCAGTTTGAGCCTGATATCTCCTCCAATTCTTTCCGCTTCTTTTTGTCGATCAGCCACAAAGAAGACTACACTGCCCTTCGCTACCGACCCCGCCTCAGCAATCCTGCTCAACTCATCATCAGAAAGAAACTTCAGAATGGGCCCCTTTACAATATTTTTCATTGCAGCCCCGTCAGCAGAACCAGGTGACTCGTTCCACACGAGATAGGCCAGTCCTTTTGATCCAATACCCTGCGCGTATTCAACAAGCTTGTCGAAAAAGCTCCTTGGTTTACCGGCCAGGTTCGGAACCGACAACATACGCACAACCCCACCCTTCTCAACAACCTGGCTGAATGCGCGAAATTCAGAGTTTCTGAAGACCTCCGTACAATCGACAAGCTCAAGAGGTATTCTCAAGTCCGGCTTGTCCGTTCCATACTTCAGCATTGAATCCCGGTACGTAATTCTGGGAAACGGCGTTTGAGTAATAGCGCTCTCCGAAAACCTTTCAAATACACCGTGCATTACGGATTCAACCACTTCAAAGATATCGTCCTGCGTCGCAAAGGCCATCTCCATATCAAGCTGATAATGCTCTCCGGGCGATCGGTCCGCGCGCGCATCCTCGTCCCTGAAACAGGGAGCAATCTGGAAGTACCTGTCAAAACCTCCCGTCATAAGCAACTGCTTGAACTGCTGAGGAGACTGAGGTAGAGCATAAAACCTGCCCGGATGAACCCTGCTTGGCACCAGGTAATCGCGCGCCCCTTCAGGTGAACTGCTGGTCAAAACAGGCGTCTGGATTTCGTTGAACCCGTGCTCGTCGCTCATACGCCTGCGAATATCCGAGATAATCTGCGACCTGAGCAGAACGTTTGCGTGCATCTTAGGACGCCGAAGGTCCAGGTACCGATACTTAAGCCTCAACTCTTCCGGCCCTTCTTCGTCTCCGGCAAGATATATAGGCAACGTTGCCGATTCGTTTCTTATCTGAATATCCTCGGCAAGAAGTTCAACTTCTCCCGTCGGCAACTCAGAATTTATGGTATCTTCAGACCTCTTCTCAACTTTGCCGGTAACGGTAATAACCGATTCCAGTTTCAGTCGCTGACACAGTTCGAAGAAAGAGCGATCCGGCTGGATTACCACCTGCGTCACTCCGTAATGATCGCGAAGATCAATAAACAGCAAGCTCCCGTGATCCCGCTTGCGGAACACCCAGCCTGAAAGGCGGGACTCCCGGCCATCATTGTCTATGCGCAACTCGCCGCAATTATTTGTTCTGTAAGGATGCATATAAAGGGAATACTCCGTTCCATATCCTGAGAAAAATTATCGGAAAAGACTAGCAGCAAAAAAAACATTCGCAAGAGAATATTTCAGCCACACGAGCGAAATGCATGTCGAGCCCTCACTTTTTGATCGTAACCGGCGTGCCTCTGGGAACCAGA
Organism: uncultured Victivallaceae bacterium; assembly: GCA_964440205.1. Lineage (GTDB taxonomy): Bacteria > Verrucomicrobiota > Kiritimatiellia > UBA8416 > CAYSRM01 > CAYSRM01. The sequence continues at coordinate 20,876 of CAYTRK010000004.1, read as the reverse complement.
ATAAATAACTCTTCCACCTCTTCATTTCTCATGCGAACGCAACCTGCGCTTTCGGCCTTTCCTACACTATCTGGCTCCCATGTTCCATGTATGCCGTACCCCCGCGCATCCGGAGTATCTCCGGTCGCCTCCAGGGTCATCCACCTGGTCCCCAATATATTTTCATCCTCGCCGAACTGAATCAGCTTACCGTCCGGGCGATACCACGGCGGGTTTGGGATTTTTTTCGTAATCTTAAAGGTTCCTTCCGGAGTTCTCCCGAATTTACCGGTGCCAACTTCATAACGTTTAAAAAACTCTCCATCCAACCACAGATGCAGTTCATTCTCAGTCTTGGATACTGTAATAGAAAAATCACCCTTCAAGATTCTCAGCCGGTCTCCGCGCTTTATCAGGTTCGCGTTTTCGATGTCATTACTGACCTGAATCAACTCAACCGTCGTGCCGAACTTTCTGGCAATCTTCTCAAGTCGATCCCCGCTCTCTACAATGTATTCCACCTTTTCAGGCATAGGCATGGGAGTCATAACGAGCTTAACATTGATTTTACCAAGCCGTTTCTCCGCCTGTTCGCGAAGTCTGCCGTCCGCCAGCGCATTCACAATATTAAGATAGCTACGCCTGGCATCAACAAGCTTGCCCGCTTTCTCATAAGCAACAGCCTGCTCAAACCTGCCAGACCAGTCAACATTTTGAATTTGCCGGCTTTCTAAACGATTGGTCTTCGCAATCGTCGCTTCTATTCGTTCCTCCCGCCCTGCCTCAGTTTCCGACCCGTCAATAGAATTCCGCTTTTTTGAACATCTTTGAGCGAACAGAATGACAATAAGAAGCGTGAGCAGAATAATAAGCCACGGCCTTCTGCTCGGTTTCTGAAGATCTTCAAAACTCTTTGCTTTCATATCTTAAATAACACCTGCAATACATCAGGAAGCCAGCCGACAAGGTAAAACCCCCATCGCTTTTTATTCGGGAAATATTGGATCAAAAATCAAAGGCAACGGATAGTTCTCTTTCGCTAAAGCATCCCATGGAAAACAACGAATTTCCAGAATAAACCTGCTTGACACACTTTAGCAGACCGACGCTGACCTGTCAGTCATTGCTGACATCAACATCCCGAGCAACCCCGAAAAGATCTCCTGACCCGGCTGGCTGAATGTAGGTGCCTTCGATTGTCCTGTTTTCCAGTTGGCCTGTTGGCTCAACGCTTTCGTCCTCTCCTTCTTCCAGGGTATAACCGCCGCTGAAAGTTCCGACAATACTCACGTCTCTGCCTGAAATCTCGCTGTTTACTTCGAAACTCGCCGAAACCGTTCCCTCTGCATCCCCGGTTGTGTTCCCCGCGGCAGTTGACACACCGAACAACTGTCCCTCGTATGTATAACCATTGCTGTCGGTAAATATAAGATGATCCCCTGTCTGCACTACCTGCATGGAATATATCTGCCCACCCAGCGTCGGCGCTGTTGTTGTAGTAGCAGTAGTAGTCGTAGTTGTGTTAGTGCTGGTCTCTTCCTTTCGATAGACAAAGTCATAGAGAACATCTGCAGTTTCCACAAAAGGTCTGTCCAAAGCTATGCTCCAGGAGCGTGTATCATAGTCAATCGTACCAGTGCCGCTGTAGGACGAACCACCCGGAATCTGCGAAAAACTGCCTGACAGATTCCCCCCTCCATCGTCATCAAACGTGCCGGTCGGCCCGGTAGTTTGGCCAATTATATTAATAGTCACAGAACCGGGTTTCAATGTATACCCGCTGGCATTGGGTTTTGCCGGTATTGTTCCCGTAAAAGTCGTAAAAGGCGCTGACACCGTTGTTCCCGACACCGCGTTTGATGGCGGATCTTCAGTATAACTGGTTCCGTCACCATCATCGTCTTCGTCTTCCACGCCGCTTCCCCCGCTATCGAGAGAAAAATTGGAAATCAACGCCCTGGTAGATGTTCCGCTGCGATATGTTCCGCTGAAATTAACCCAACTCACGCTGTCATTCCAGGTTCCCACGTCTCCGTCACCATACTCCCATTCACAGCCAAGACCCATTATCAACAATGCTGTGACAGGTATCCATATCAGAACTCGTTTCATATTTTCTCCCTCTCTCTACTGTAGCTTGAATTTACAAACAGTACTTAAAATTCAGGCCCATGACAACAGATAATAATCAAGCAATTCTTACTCAGCACTCTGGAGACAAAATCATTACTGTAGAGTTGATGAGCCGGGATCCTCGCCCTGAGAACCCCCACTACGCATAATGAACACTATTTTACGCTATATACTCCGCGCCAAAATGATCAATTCTAATTTTGGACGTCCCCGCGACCTTGTGTCGTGCGACCGGATTGCAGCAAACCATAACCGCAACCCGACCGCAAACCTTGCTCAATCAGTAACCCCCTACTTGACATATACCTGATAGTAACGCGTCTCAGGTAAAGCCGGGTCGGTATCCGTATAGGTGTGAGTGCCGGCGCCGATCCACGTCAGCCCCGTATCCGTCCAGGTCGTGTCCATGATATTGTCGATATACCTTACGCCGTAACTGACTCCATCCTGACCTTCCCATGTGAGCGTGGGCTCCTCCGTAACCGGGTCCGTATCAGTACCGGTTATGGAAAGCACCGATGAAGGATCAGTCGGATCAGTTCCGGCAGTATACTCCTCTTCATCGGTCAAGCCATCGCCATCGGAGTCCGTGATTCCGTCCGTCGAAGTTGTATTGCCAAAATACGTCGTCTCCCATGTATCAGGCAATCCGTCGCTGTCATTATCGACAGAACTGTCATCCGAGGGATCAAGCGGATCGCTTCCTGCCAGCAACTCGGACAGATCATCCAGACCACCGCCATCGGAATCAACATCGTCAACTACGAGATCAGTGCCGTTACTTGTGACTGGATCATACGGATCATAATCATACTGGTTCGCAATACTGCTCCGATTCGTCGACACATAATTCGTCCACGAGGTCCAGGTTGTAAAGGTGTTTGTATCCCACTCAGAATATGTCAGCTCGAGGAAATCATCCACACCATCGCCATCCGTATCCGAATTCAACGGGCTCGGCCCGGACAGCCCGGCCTCGCCGGAATCGCTCAACCCGTCACCGTCCGTATCCCAGCTCGTGAGGTCGGTATCCAATGTTCCCGGATCATAGGAGGTGGGATCCCCGTCATAGTTCACCTCTTCGTAATCCGTCAAGCCATCGCCGTCGATATCACCGCTCGGATCTGCAGGATCTACACCCAGCTGCGAAAGCTCATAGTTCATCAGCAAAGTCAGCCCGTTCGTAGCCGTGTCATACGATCCCCTATCCAGTGTTCCGTAATGCATCCACTCCCAGGTGTCGGGCAACTGATCGTCATCAGTATCACGATCACGTATAACAAGCTTCTGGTTGACAATCAACTGCGACCCAGCATTGCTCAGATCAAGAACCTTGGCTTCGTAATCCGTTTGCGGATCGGTTATGTATCCCCACGGCTCAAACGCGTCCAGTTCGCGATCACCGTCGAGATCGATATAAGCTCTGACCGAATGTGTGCCGGCATGGAGCCCCACAAGGCTGAACGGAGCAAACATCTCATAGCTATTGGTATACCCTATAGCACTATCGGGTACCACGTATCTGGCATCCGGAACTCCGCAGAAATCACGGTCCAGATACGATTCCACCACCACATCCATATTAGTTCCACTGAAATTGGTCACTGCTCCGAAATAATGCACTGTTCCCTCGATCATATCCTGGCCACCGTCAGCTGGCGATTGCAGGTTGAGATTGAATGACTGCCAGTCCGACCATTGCGAGGCGCTAGGGTCGGTCCCGAATAGCGCCTGCACTCGCACTCCATACCTGCCGTTAGTCCAGGCCGAACCTTCGGACCAGTTCGTGTCAGATGTCCATGCACCTCCAGGCGCAAATTCCTCACCCGCATAAAACGGCATTCTATCGCGGTATACTCCGTCTACATCCCGGAACGGGGCGCGTTGTGTCCTGTCCAGAATATCATGGCCGCCCTTCCGAATCTGTATCCTGTAGGCGGTGGCATCCTCGTCCATCCTCCATTCTATGTCATTGGCCGCATAAACATAAGTGAAATCATGAGGCGTAACCAGCGAAGGAGTCGTCCCTGCGACATCATTGGTAACCCAGAAGAATACATTCGTGTACAATTGTTTATAGTTCTTGCCGTACAGATTCATATTCGTAGAAATAGTCCACACGAGATTCGTTTCGTTGGGACCGAACCCATAGGTCCCTGCAGCACGGTAATCACCCTCATGCCAGTAATACCTGGAACCCTCTATAGTACGGGAGAAATTCGTTTCACCCCCAACAGTACCTGTAAGGAAATACTCCGAGACACCCTCGGCCGCGGTCCAGGAGAAACGCGTATATCCGCGGGACTGCTCCCAGTCGGTCAGGCCAAGTTCGATTTCAGTCGAATCCGCCCAACAAACCTGGAACGGATGTGTCTGAGATATCCCGCTCGGCTCATTTCTGGGGTCAAAGATTCCGTCTCCATCCATGTCTATGTAGGCGAATACGTAATTATCACCCTCAACAAGATGGCCTTGATCAAGCAACCTGGTGCTCTCCGTTGGACTCACCATGCTGTGTGTCGCTATCGGCCGACCATCCATGCTGGGATCGTCAAAAAACTCAAGATGCAGCACTGCGTTAATCTCGCCACTTTCAAAAGTCTCATTGGTGCTTCCTGTTCCGGTCTGATTAGTGGATGTACCACTTCCAGTTAACAGTTCCGAGACATCGGAAGCCAATTTCCCATGATAGCGAACCCGGATATTAATCAACGGGGTGGGATAGTTGTTCGGATCAAGAGGATTGCTGCTCCGCTTAACATTACCCGCGTTAGCTTCTCTTGTCCCCATGTACTCACCATAATTACTCCATCCGTCCTCATCCGGGTCACGACCTGCGTCATAATACGCCGGATCAATCCCACGTTCGCCTGTTCCTGTTGCAACACCGAGGAACTTGATTTCCCACGAATCGGGTATACGATCTCCATCATCGTACATTTCACCATAGGTGCGGCCATGGTCGTTTGGCCTGCTGTCGTAATCACCGAACCCATCACCATCCGTGTCAGCAAGCATGGGATCAGTTGCGTCACGTTCGGAAGCCGAACTGGCATATAGATCCCATTCTGCATATGTCCTGTATTCAGCCCAGTTGCTCAAACCGTCTTCATCCGGATCACCGTGAGCTCCATCATCACCTACAGCGCTCTTCGGATCCAACCCATGCGCTCTTTCCCACCAGGACGGAAGACCATCACCATCTCCATCTTCTCCTGCGATTCCGGAAGATCCGGGCTGGTCTTGTTCATCAATATTACTCACGCCATCGCCGTCCCAGTCTTCATTTGGATCAAGGATACCGTCACCATCAGTATCCTTATCCAAAGGATTGCAATTGAAGTAATACTCGTACAGGTTATTGAGACCGTCGTTATCCGGATCATCAAGAGGTTGCATCGAAGTTGAATCCCCGCCAAACATCCGTTCCCACCAGTCAGGCATACCGTCGCCATCTTCATCCTGCATTCCGTAGACCGGAGCGGCGTCGTGGGGCCATACTGCATCATTATGTCCATCAGGAGCCGAAGCGCCAGTCATATGATTGGTAACATCCGGCAGCCCTCCTATCGCATATGACCAGTCTAGCGCATGCGCGATATCCTCTATAGTGTTGCCTCCATCGTCAAACCTGTAACAGGCCGCCATTCCGGATGACTCCGTCAATGCGACTCCCATAGACATGGCAATCAGTCTCTCCGTCCGGGCGTTCGCCCAGAAACGTATCTCGTCAAGATACATCGACACAAAATTCGTACCGAAGGCATCCGAATCCAAATGGAGAGAACCTCCCCGCTCATCCCTGCTTTCAGTCATTACGTGGGCCCTGTCGAGTATGCCGTTTGTATACAGCTCTATGCTTTCGAGGGTTCGGCTGTAAACGAAAGCCATATGTGTCCATGTATTCGTAGGAATTTCTTCGCCTATCACCTCATACGGCTCTCCTGATGCAGATCTTACCATCATATATGATACGCCGTTAGTGAGTCCCACAACGAAGGAATTGACTCCACCGGCAACTTCGTAACGGGCAATAGATCCGGACTGGAATCTCTCCATCGGCTTGACCCAGGCTTCAATTGTCCAGCCAACAGTAGGCGTAAGCTCGTCTACGGAAGCTCCGCTGTCACCGAGCAGATCCCCATCGCCGGAACCATCGCCGGAATCATCTCCGGTACCGTCGCCATCTGTTCCACCGCCCGAAGATACAGGCGTACCCGCCGGACTCATAGTTCCATCCGGCATTGTGATGGTCGTGACGTGCCACCAGGCATCAGGATTCGACATCCCTGCGACAGGCATCTGAGTCGGACCGAACTCGACGTATTGCTGACCAGACTCGCCCTCGTTAACCAATACCCTGACGGTAGAGTCTGGATTCCCCGAATGTGAATAATTATTCATCCACACTTCGTATTCACCTGCAATTTCCGAGCCCTGCTCAAGTGTGATGTTTTCCGGTCCTGTGCCCGGTATGTCGTCAATGTCGAGAAAAGCTCCGGGAATAGCACTGCCGCTCCCGTCTGCAATCACAAGGCTCGAACCCGGAGTCCAGCCCATTGTTCGAAGCTGGGGATCTATCAGCCAGGTATCAAGATCACCGGGCACGTCCCAATTCTGTGTCACACGTATGGCAGCGGGCGCGAAATCTCCGTTCACTGTGACTGTAGACTCTCCAATATTGCCATTAACGTCAACTGCGACAACCTGAATCACATTCTCACCGGAATTGATAATAATTGTCTCATCGATATCAGCCGAGCCCTGGAACGTAGCAACTCTGTCTCCATTATTGAAGATCTGAACGGACTGAACAGCCCCCTGACTCTGAATAGAGGCCATTACATCCAAAAATCGCACGCTACTTGATTCGCCTTCAGTCGGCGAAGTTATTGTCACCGCAGGCCCAGCGCTCGAAGCCTCATTCGTAAAGGCAAACCGATTTGACAGAGGCGCGACAAAGTCATTGCCAGCCGCAATAAGACTACGGCGTATAAACGGACTACCTGAATCCGCCGGTCCGGTCATTTGCTTATAAATCCCATAGTCGTCCGACGGGTCAGGCAGCCAGTTGCGAACTTCGTCGCCGTCTGGGTACCCGTCATCGTCTGTATCCGCAGACGTCGGATCGGTGCGATACATATCCTGCTCGTCCCCATTTACAAGACCGTCACCATCAAAATCCTCCATATAATCACTGACGCCGTCATTGTCAGTATCAGGATCAAGAGGATCAGTGCCAACCATGTCCTCATATTCATTCCAAAGACCGTCGCCGTCACCATCACCGTAATCCATCTCGATGTCGCTGGTGGCATAGACATTGACCGGAACTTCCTTGGACCATGTTCCATTTTTAATCCGCAGGACCGCCGCTTCGTACTCTGCGCCAAGGCTCGTGGGCCCGATAAGATCAACCCATATAGCCGTATCACTCGCCGCGAAAGCGACCTGTGAGGTCTCCGATCCTGACTGTCCGCCTGCCGGCGTTGCGGTGAACAACGAGCCATCGCTCGACTCCATTGTCAGAGCGAGCTGTGCAGATGCCTCACCAACCGGACGTTGTATCTGCAGCCGCGTAATACCACCTACATAGACATTCACACTGCTTACCTCTTCACCTCCTACATATGTCCTCAACGTGGGAGATGTAACTTCCAGCACGAAATCAGATGCCGGATACCCTGCCGATTCTACCTTAATCACTGCATCCTCGCCAACAGATACACCCGTCACAGGGAAGTAGGCGTCGTCAAAACCACCTGGTATCTCCAACGAACCGGGCACAGATGCCACGCTGCTGTCCGAAGAACTCAAGGCCAGATTTGCGGGTTGATCCACATCGCCAACACTGCGCGTCCTTGTAGCACGCAGAGTCAAGGTGCTACCCGCAACAATATTACTGATAAGGCTGTCCTGGAAGACCCCCAGCGCAGTGCCTTCGTGCATCTGAACATGAATCTGCGCCGCTCCGATCTCCGTGGCGATCAGCATCTCACCACCGCCGCCGCCTGTTCCCTCGCTCATCGAATTGCCAGCAACCGTCAGCCCGAAATTCGTCTCACCGGCTCCGAAAACCAGTTGTGTCTGAGCCACACTGAACATTGCAGGGTCGCTTACCTGCACATTAACCAGCATTGTTGTCGCAGCCATCCACTCAGGCCGCGTCACGGTCACATCCACCGAATGACCAACCTGCAGGTCCAGCGGGCCGGGAGCTTCGTGATATGCATTGGTTGAATCGTACCAGTAGGCAGACATAACGTTGGCTATCAGCGGATGTGTGCCCAGCTCATATTCCTCGAGGTTTGTCATGCCGTCGCCGTCAGGGTCTCCATCAGCGCCATCATCTCCCGTGGAATCATGCGGATTCAGACCGTAGCTGTTTTCCCACGAATCGGGCAGTCCATCCCCATCTGAATCTTCCACAACAACATATGGACTCTCAGTTAAAGCGAGATTTGTGAACGTTACCGTACCCATCAATGAACCGGCATTCCGCCATTCGCGCAGCCAGTCGCGGCTGTATTTGGAAACCCAATCCTGCACTTCACCAGTTGTCCAATTCGTGTTGGCGCTGGTGAACCCGGTCCCGGATGTGCCGTCGTCAAATCTGTAATACAATACAAGGTTGTCTTCCGTGCCCGTCAGGACCCCGTTCATTGCATTGCTGATAGCGCTGCCACTACGCGCCTCCGACCAGATCCTGAATTCATCAATCTGACCGGAATATCCTTCGCCGATGCGCTGGATACGCGGACCAAGTCCGCGTATGACCGGATCAGAATCAAACACCTGCTCGGCTGCAAGTTCGCCGTTGGTATATATTGCCGCTGTCTGGCCTGATTGACGGTAAGTAAACGCGACGTGCGTCCAGTTGGTGTTGCCGCCATCAAGCGGCACCGACCCTGTTGTGCTGAACACATTTGTCCCGAACCCGGCTTCAATCCGATTCGCGCCGTCCAGCCTCATAAAGTAGTTCGTCACCCCTGGCTCGACTTCGCGTACACAGAGGTCACCGCCGCTGACTGTGGGCCTGAGCCACATCGCAATTGTCCATTCACCCAACGCAAACCTGGCGTCTCTGGGATATTCAATGTATCCGCCACCGTCAAAGAGCCCCGCCATCTGGCGCTGTGGACTCAGAGCTGATGCCGGGTTTGAATTTGTCTGAACTTCTTCATAGTCTGAGTAGCCGTCATCATCAGTGTCCAGGAGCCAGGCATCGCTCTCGTAAATTGTCCATTCAACTCCGTTCTTGAGGCCGTCATTGTCATTGTCCTCATTGAAATCAGTTATAGAATCCCCATCGCTGTCCGCAACCATAGGATGTGTATTGCCGATGTATTCGTAGAAGTTGGGCACTCCGTCGCCTATGCCATCGTCATCGACGTCCTCTTCCGGTCCCCACGGTCCTGATTTCATGGCATCCCAGTCCGGCCAGAATACCTTCTGCCACCAGTCGGGTATGCCGTCTTCATCCATGTCGTCGATAGGCGTACTGTACAGCGAAGTTGACCCGACAATCGTCGGGGCGTCATTCGTAAATGTCAACAGAACCTTGTTGAGATTATGCTCCACACCGGCAATCTCTTCACCCCATACGGCATACCTGAAATCGTTCAAATGAACGTAGTCTTCAGCGCCGTAGTGATTAATCTCCGGAATGTCGGCAAAATCCCACTCAGAACCCGACAATTCGTTTGTAATGGTGGTGTTTTCACCGTCATCAAATCTCAAATACGCGATCAATGAGCCGTCATTGTAGAGCGACTGATCCAGCTCAACTATAATATTTGATTGCGAGATCTGAGTTTCTGTCAAGTAATCGTACGTTGCTTGTATCGACTCTCCAGCGCCAACAGCGGCATTGGTGCCCGTGTTGATTGACCACGCCCCAGTGCTGTAATTGATTGACCCGAGGAAATCGGGGTCATTTGCAGAACTCAGGCCGCCGGTCCCATTGTCGGTGAACGGATACACCCCCGCCTGTAATGTTACAGTTCCTGCTACAACCGGCGAATTTGTTAGCGTGCCGCTGTAACTCGTTGATGTCCCGTCGCCGGTTCCCGTCACTTCCGCCGTTACGGTGACCGCGTCGCCGCCTGTCACCACCTGCGTCGAAATGCTTCCGCCAAACCAAGGCGTGTTCACAGTCTGATCATAGTTATCCTGCATAACTGCCACATCTGGAGCCGAACCCCATATCTGTATTTCATCAACCATCCCGTGAAAACCGTTTCCACCCAGATACGTCGTGCCTGTGCGATACGCCAGGTCCCTGAAGTCTTCATGCCCCAGAGCAGGTTGCCCCAGAAATCCGGTCGCCGCTTCCATAGTTTTGTCACGATAAAGCTCAATCTGGCTGCGCTCGTCGGACCAGACGGCTGCAACCCTTGTCCATATTCCTGTCTCAAGAGCTATTTCCGACTGAACACGCGCCTCCGTGCCGCCAGCGGTAGTAAACCTCGCGTAAGGCAGATTGTTGGTAAGACCAAGCTCAAAGTTCACCTGTCCCTGCGCTGTCTCTCTGCGAATAATGGTTCCGCTGACATTAGTTGAATCAAGCTTGACCCAGGAATGCACTGTCCACTCAGGCAATTCAAAACGGTGCGGATCATTAACGTCAATCTGCCAGCTGGGGATTACATATTCATTTGTGTCTGAAATAACAAGAGAACGATTCACTAGCGGGGAGCGACTGTAGGTCGGACTTGTAATCGCGCGCCCTCCGTGGACCAAAGAACCATTAATCTCATCGCCATCGCTTATCCCGTCGTCATCGGTATCGGGATTGCGCATATCTGTGCCATAAACCTCATACTCTTCAAGATTACTCAACCCGTCCCCATCTATATCCGCATCCGCGTCATTCACCGTATAGGTAAATGAATATGCGACTTTCGGATTCAGTCCGGCAAGCCATTCCGCATGATCAGACAACCCGTCACCATCCCAGTCGCCTCCGGCGCTGGCCTCGTCCAACGGTGTGTCATAATCCTGGAACCAGTGATATTCCCATACGTCAGGAAGCCCGTCACCATCCGTGTCAAGATATGTTCCCGAGGTAACGTTCTTCCATGCTCTATCTCTTGTAACAATCCATTCAAAATCAACTTCGACCGGCGCCTCGTTACCGCTCGGCAAACGTATATCCAGTATGCGAATTCCCGTATCGCTGCCATCCCACCATTTTGACGCCGGGCTCGTATCCTCCGTAAACATGTAGTTTCCGGTTGTCCCCGGGAAAGCATCATCGGGCCCCCCGCTATCCAAACCGTTTTCCAACTCCTGCAAACCGTCCGCCTGAACAACGCGGTAATTAAACCGCCCGCTTACGCGGTTACCGAGCGGAATTCCATACTGATTACCGCCTTGAACATGCGCAATATGAACACCTCTTCCGGCAGGGCCGGAATAAGGTGAGGCGCCATTCTGATACCAGAACTGCAACTGCTCAGTGCCCTCAGTGAAAGTGTAATACTGGTCAGGAACGCGTTCTACAGGATACAACTTGATCGTTTGCGGCCCCAGCCCCTCCATGAGCATTGATTTCAAGTTCTTATGCGAAACACCAAACGCCGTCTTGAGTGAAGGCATTGAATGAACCAAGTTGCCTTCAGCCATAAGATCATATGCGCCTATAGGATGGTTGAAAAAGTCAGGATCAAACCTGTCATAGTCGTATAGATCCGGCCAACCCATCACATCATGCCCCTGTTCGTGGGTTAGCAGGGGCAGGGCAAGGGCCTCCTGACACTGATTAAAGCCGCCAAACCCAACGCTATCACGAGTCGGAGCATAAAACGAGTTGCCCGAAAAATGCACTGGCGGAGCGCCTGCGCCTGCAATTCGAAGTCCCACTCCGTAGATAGGCACGCCATATGCATTATCTTCGTCGTAATACCTGTTTCCATTGCCATCCATCCACAAAGCATCGCCTTGCGGCAATAGTGCCTGACCGGCGTTGAAAACATAACGCGGGGTAAATACTCCGTCAGGAGCTATTGGATCTCCGTAGGTGGTAGAATCAGGATCGTTGTCGCGCGTGGGCCTGTCTTCCCATCCAAGATTGTCAATATGAGAGCCTGAAGCAAAAACTGGAATTGTGTTAGAGATTCCGTCAGGTATGATCGCTTCCTTGTTGTAGACGTTGAGCGGAGCAATGCTGTCCCACCATACTATATCACTAGCTCTGGTGGTGTAGGTTCCCGAACCATCGGAATCAACAACCCCAAGTGGAAGAGCAACAGAAGCTCCGCCCGCCGCGCTTATAACGCTGCCGATCTTGTACCCGGTATACGCACCGTAAGAGACTTGAGGAATCCTTACTACCGGTTCACTGTCGTAAACATTATCCGCGTCAGCATCGATCCATGCGGACTCTCCACCGTTGTAAATTCCATTACCATCGCTGTCTATATAACTAACATTAAGCAAGTTGCTGACTATCAGATTCGTATCAACTAGAGCGGTGCTGTTTCCGACATGGAGCATGACATCTGATCCGTCATAAGCATTTGTAGCATAGCCGACATATCCTGTCTGGCTTGTTTCAATCCAGAAATTGTCTCCATAATCTATGTTCGTCCCTCCATCGACATCCTGCCAGCAAACCCGCAAGTAAATACTATTGAGAACGTCGTCCCCGCTCCGCCCGTTGTAAAGATCTTCGTTCTGATCCAGCAGCACGAATTCAGCGCCCCATGTCGTATCGCCATCAGCGTCATGCCAGGCAAAATCATGCATCATGTCGAAGCCCCCGCTCCCATCAACATCATAATACAGCCCCGCAAGCGCTACGTCGCTGGTGTAACCCCCTGAAATCTGTGAATCATCACGGTTTAATATATACTCAACATCGTACTGCATATTGCTGTTTTCATCTCTCCATAGCTCGTGAGTAGCTGAGTCATATACGGAGGTGCTCGAGACGAACCCTCCTCCGACTGAGTCTCCCAGGTACCACCCTATGGGATGCCCAAGACTTTGATGCAGATACTGGCTGTTGTGAGTTTCCGTACCGTCGGAAAGAACATCGGAATTCGGTCCCGGCGGATCAACAACAACATTATCAGCGCTGGCCGGATTAACTAACGAACCGTGACTTAATACATCGGCAAAGTTTTCAGCTGTATCCCAAATCTCAACCATGTCTTCCATCCAGCGCTCCCAACCGAAAGGCATATCAGTGTTCTGCCCATCATCAGGAGTCATCGGATTGTGATCTACCAGGTAATTTGCGGAACCTGCGGGAATTGATTCTCCCTGATCAATGAGACCATCAAGGTCAACGTCACGCCTATCCCCTCCGGACATCGGAGAAACAGGACCGGAAGCAGCATGAACACTTGTCGGCCCCGTAAGATGTTCCCCGTCTGTTCGCCATGTAACATATTCAATAATCGACTGAGACCCCACATCCAGCCCGTGAAGCCCATGTATGTCATATGCTAAAGGCCCTGCAGGCGGCACTATATAATCAGGAGCCCCTGCATTCGCGCCTAGAGGACTATTCCCGCCCCTATCCACAGGATTCAAAGTATCAGTCCATACATCAAGTTCTTCCGAAAAACGCAGATCCCCGCAGCCAGAAACTCCAAGCGCGTGATACATGGAGGATGGCAGATCCTGAAATTCACGCGGTGCATCATAGCCCCATGACATTCCATCCGGCGGATATGCCGCTGACGGATATGTATTGACAGGAATCGCTATTTCTTCCGGAACAAGTCCGTTAAACTGAACAATTGTGTGATCCTCAGTCCCCGTGGCATCGAGATTAACCGCATATTCATAATCCGCATACACGGTTTCAAGGCTGGGCGAGCTTTCCGGTTCAGAAAGTGTTATCGAAAAACTGCCGGTTTCATAGTCTATGGTTCCCGAATACAGGTTGGTGGCTGAATGCCCGGGAGGCGCGTTCAACTCACCCACCAGTGGATTGGCGGGATCAGTAGGCGTATCAGTAAGAACCAGGCCTCCAATTCTGAATGTTACGCTGTTAGCCACAACCGGCGTATTCTCAAGCGTTCCATCCGTTGTTCCCGCCGCATTGCTGTCAAGAACTTCATCCGTATCTTCAGAAACAACTCCGATTTCGCGGTACTCACTCCCATACATATTGGTTGAAAGAACATTAGCGACGCTCCAAGAAGGCGCCCTGCTTGCGACCGGCACCCCGGCGGGCCAGTCAGGCGCTCCAGCGGTTTCAAAATAACTTTGGAACCAATTCGAAAAAGAACCTCCTCCGAACCACCCGGAGAAACCATACGTTACTCCGGCCTCAACACATGTGACCGGCTGTCCGGCCGAGGTAAAATACCCATTCAACGTAATCTCTTCACTTATAGAATCAAGGAAACCGTCAGCACCGTCAAATTCGTCATTTCCCGTGCGGGCAATTAATCCGTCCACGTCTCCAGGATAATTATTATGAATGTAATTTGTATATTCGCCCCAGGTTATCATGTTTATCGGTTCCATATTTTCCGGATCGCGCCAGTCAGGAAGATAACCAACGCCCGCGGGATCATTAGTAGCGGGCACATCTGTTATCATCAGTGTCCATGAACCGTTCCCATCACCATCAGCATTCCATCTCCACCAGTTAACATAGTCTTCCCACTGCTCGCCCGCTTTTCCATCACTCCATTCAGGCCCCCGCGCGGCATTCTCATACCGGCCGACCTGCGGCGCCGGAACATTCCGGTAGTAGTAATCCTCGTAAGTATTATTATCCAGATCATCAAACCAGACAGTATCGTCCAGACGGTTCGAGTATGCTACATCGCCGCTGCGGTCAATCCAACCCACAGACAACGATTCCACATCCACATTATCCTCCGTCATCGCAATACCAATAGCAAAACCTTCGTGGGTGCCCTGGTACGGCACAGACGGAACACTGACTACTGGAGTACACTCGTAAACTCCATTAGTCGGTGTATTATCAATCCATGCTGTTTCCCCGGTATTAAACCTGCCGAAAGGAGAAGACGAATCGATAAAAAACATATTACTGACAACATATACCGGCGCTATTCCGGACGGTAAGTCCACGTCATCCGGACTACCAAAATAAACCGCAACATCCGTTGAATCGTTGGTCATAACCAGGTAATTGGTGTTGCCCGTATCCCATGTCTCAAGCCAGAAATTATCCCCGAGATCCATCGCACCCAGACCGTCCACATCCTGCCAGACCGCGCGCAGATAATAACTGCTGTTGGTAACATTCTCGCCCTGGCGTCCGTTATATAAGTCTTCATTGCCGTCAATCAAAACATATTCACCACTCCAGGCAGCTGTGTCAGCCCACGCAAATTCGCTACTGGCATCGAATTCACCATTGTCATTGGAATCATAGTAACTAGCATTGAAAGCTCCGTTCGTTCGCCAACGGTTCCGTGCGCAACAGTTCTGGAAGACGGCGTCAGAACATAATCAGCGTCAGCTATAAGCTCGAGGCTTGAACTGCCGCTGTCAGCGAGGCCATCAGGATCCCCGTACAACATACCCGCCTGGTACACCTTTATGGTAAGATATTCCTCTTTGGTGAAATCAGTGGCGTTGGAGACAACTATTCCGTCAAACTCGCCGTCTGAATCCCGCACCCAGCGCCAGATTGTAAATTCACCAACTTCTGTAAGGAGAGGTTGAGTATTCTGGTAATAATGAAGATCAAGAACCCGGTTCGTGGGAATCAAACCCGGAGCGCCGTCGGGCACAACCAGGGTGTCATTCGTGTCTATCATGAGATTATGCTCAAAATCACCGATATCAAAATACGGATAAACTCCCCCGTCGTTCCCCTGACGCACATAATCAAAATCCGTCAGTTCCATGGCTATATTGCCCCTGGAACTTCCAATCTCATAACCAACCCAGACTGTCATTGTATTGCTTCCATCACAATCTATAACGCCAGTCGGAAGATCAGTTCCGGCATCCCAGTCAAAGAAATATTCGCCGCCTGTAACATGATTCCAATCATCTTCATTTTCGATATGGGTCAAACCAAGTAAAGGAGGGGGAGAACCCGATACATCCGGCATCCAGCGGGCTTCTGTAGGAATCTCACGAGTAAAGACGCCGTCAGGCGCGGAACTTTCCAGGTCCGTGATACCATCATCGTCCGTGTCGGAAGGGGGATTCATGGTGTCATAAAATCTTTCACCCGGCGTCCAGTAGCCATCCAGCAGAGGATTGGGCTCACCGCTCTCATACATTTCCATCGGCTCCCCTTCCTCATTAAGCTCAAAATTATACTCACCTCGATAATCGGGGGTTCTGCTACCAGCATCTTCCAGAGGCGCCGCGTTCCCCCAGTCCGCAGGACTTGCTCCGACCGGAGAATAGGGCCAGGGCAACGGTTCATAATCATAATCAACCCGCGTATCCATATAGCGTCCGCGAATACCGATTCCCGTCTCGGGATCTGATTCCCAATAACCAAGCTCCCGCCACCAGCCTTCATAAAAAGTCTCAAAATAGTCCTTTAGGGGTCCCTGCTGCAAATCAATGTCACTATAATCCTGTCCGCTCTTAGGATGTAACCCTAGAAAAACCACGCTCTGCCATGTCGGCCTTTCGTTCTGCGCAAAAGATAAAGCCCCCGACAGCAATACAACAAAAAGCCCAACACCAACAACGCCGAAGCGCCAACTTCTGACACGCGACAGCGCCAAGCCGTTCATCTTACAATATGAATCCGGTTTATTCATCAGGTATCCTTTCGTTCTTCTAATTCCTTAAGCTTCGCAAAAGCTTCATCTCTGGATAAGATTTTCTGCTTAGGTTCTTTCGGAAGCGCCTTCCTTTGTTCAAGCAATCGAGCGCGCTCTGAATCAGTATCATCATTATTCGTCGCTGTTTGCTTGATTTTCCTTCCCCGCAGCCTCTCGACAATTTCTCTCTGTTTCGCCACATCAGGATCGGAACGAAGTGAATTCTTAAGCGCCAGCATGGATTGATATTGCCTTCCCGCCGCCGCGTTTACCGGGTCGCTCTTTATGCGCAACTCTTTCTCAAGGTCACCTAACTTTTCTGACAGCGCCATTAAAGTTTTTCTTGCACCCGAAGCGTCTGCCGCATGTTTTTCATAACTCTGACGAAGCTGATTTTCCCGATCTTGAATTTCTTTCGGCGGCTCGCTAATGAAGCCGCGCAGTTCAGCAAGTTCTTCGGAATACTTGTCCCGTATCTTCGCCGCCTCTTCCTGCCTGGATTCGGGTATTTTTCCATCTTCAAAAAGCGTTTCCAATTCCGACTGCTGCTGCTTGACGACCTCCTGAATGCGCTTAGACATTTTACTACGATTCTCTTTGTTCAGGCGAGCAATTTCGGAGCCGTATTTCGACATCATCGAGACATTAGCCTGCACAGTTGATTTTAATTCCAAAATCCTTTTTCGAAGCTCTGCCATTTCATGATCCTGACTAAGCGCCTCGGCATATTCCTTCCTGCTCAGCTTAACCTGCTCCCTGGCTTCCTTGATCTCCCCGGTCGTGCCCCGATTGATCGCCCGCTTTTCCAGCCTGCGCAGCTTCTCTATCTCTGCAGCAAGATCTATATCAGATTCAGATCGTTTTTCCTTTTCAGATTTATCCCGAACCTCTTCGGGCAAATCCTTCCTGACAACAGAGGGATCAGGCTCTACCCCGGAATCACTCCGCAAAAAAACAAAAACAGACGCTATACAGACAATAGCGGCAACGCCAATCAGAATACCAATATTTCTCTTAATCATTATAAAACTCCAGAGTCAGCGCTCTTACAGGCAGTATTCCGAGAATGCGTTTTGAAGAGAAGAAAAGAAAAGTATTTGTAAAACTTCAAAGTCATTTCGTACGCATATTTGTCCAGCTTCAGATTCTTTACCCAGCCGAAGCACCCTTTTTACCAGAATATCAACCTGTAACGCAAGCCCCCTTTTTTAAAAGTATAACATTATCCCGATTCCGGCTTGCAATCCTCCGCATCCAGACATGGATCCAAACTCTTCCGGCATAACCGTAGCACTTACCATACCATTATTATAGAATTGCCTCTTTATATCCGAAACTCTATATCAGAGACCACACTTGAGGCGGCCTTTGGCTCAAACAAAAGCGTTACCACGCATTTCTCACGCGATATTAGTAAATAGGGCTTGATAATCTTGCCAGATTGACGCATTATGTGCACATAAGAGGTTCGCGTATATGAAGGATCAGACAGAAAAAAGTCGCGTACAACGACAGCTTCATCCGGTAGTGCTGCGATACGTGGGTAGCGATCTGCCAATCGAAGAGATCCTCAAAGCCACCGCGCGGCCAAGAGACACGCTGTTGCGGGCGCTTCTCCTTATTGAGGAATGCCTCAACGGAAAGAGACTCGCAAAAGAAGCAATAGCAGCGGCAAAAGCCGTACCAATCCGGGGATCGGATCCGGAACTGATCGTGCTCCTTCTGACCGGCTGGTCTACACTGGAACGGCGTATCGCTCACCAGTCC
This sequence comes from uncultured Victivallaceae bacterium, assembly GCA_964440205.1. Taxonomy (GTDB): domain Bacteria; phylum Verrucomicrobiota; class Kiritimatiellia; order UBA8416; family CAYSRM01; genus CAYSRM01. The sequence goes on along the minus strand of CAYTRK010000004.1, from coordinate 2,268 downwards.
CAGGCAGAGGCTCTCCTGCACAGAGCAACAGCCCTGCTTTCAGAGAATACGCCTTACGAGATACGCGCTGAAGTCATGCTTGCAGAGGCAATGCTTTACGACGCTTCAGGCAATAAGCGCAAACGCGACGACTTACTTAAAAAAATTCTCGACACAATACCGTCGTCTTCTCCGAGAAGAAAATTTCATGAGTGGCAAATGGCCCTTTTCCTTGCTCTTCAAGGCAGAGGGAAGGAAACGTCATCCCGCATTGACGAACTTTACACGCAGTGCGATGAACAACTGCCGGAACACAACGTGCACTTAATACGGTTCATCGATTCCGCGGAAACAGGACGGTGGAACAGCGCCCGAAAACTACATCGCATGCTCCAGGCGCCGTCGGCGCCGCAGACGCGTCACCCATCGCCGCTGGACGTATCCGGCTACACGAGGTTAATAGATCTCGCGACGGATAAACGTGCCTCAGAAAAAGAAGCGACAACTGAAAGTGTGCCCAAGTGGATACGAATTGCCGCATCTCTGAAGGACGGCAACGCCAAATCCGCGCTGGACATCGCACGACTGGAAACCGGCAATCAGATTTCATCTGTCCATCGAAGCGGCTTTCGAGGATTCGACCTTATCCGGGCAGAACTTTCCGCCGGAAACTGGGAAGCCGCCGAACGCCTCATGGACATGAGAAACAATATGGGCAACGACCATTACCTTGATGGCCTCTTCCGCTCACGGGCGCGACTCCTCGCCGGTGATCAAAACGAGGCCTCATCCTTATTCGCCACAGCGCTGGATGCGGCCGACGAATACAATGCCCACGGCAGGGTAGACCTGGAACTGGCGCTGGCAGCGGAATTGAACCACTTCGATATCGTTCGTCTCACAAGAACTTCACCCAAAAAGAAAGCATCATCAAAACCAAGTCATGGAAAAATAACAAAAACATCCCAGACGCAGGCATCGGCCCCCACCGCCACTATTCTGGGTGTCAGCGACGAGATCGAAACCGTAAGACAAATGGTGGAACGGTTTTCAGACAGCCCCGCGCCAGTGCTGATAACAGGAGAAACCGGCACAGGCAAAGAACTGGTTGCTAAAGCCCTTCACGACACAAGCCAACGCAATAAACACCCCTTCATGGCCGTTAATTGCGGCGCCATTGCCGAAACATTACTTGAATCTGAGCTTTTCGGACACCGAAAGGGCGCATTCACTGGAGCCGAAAAAGCAAACAATGGACTGTTCCAGGACACCAAAGAAGGAACAATTCTACTAGACGAAATAGGCGAAATACCCATGCGTCTGCAAACAGCGCTTCTTCGAGTCCTGGAAACCGGCGAAATCAGGGCCGTGGGCAGCACCTCTACACACAAGATCAAGTGCAGAATCATGGCTGCAACAAATGTCGATCTCAACGAAGCGGCGGATCGAAAAGATTTCAGAAAAGATCTCCTTTATCGACTGCAAAGACTTGTAATACATATCCCCCCGCTGCGCGAAAGAAAAGGCGACATAATATTATTGGCACAACATTTTCTGGACCTTGGAAGAAAGAATAATTCCCACGCCGAAATGACCGAAGGCCTCTCCCGCGCCCTGATGTCTTACGACTGGCCCGGCAATGTGAGAGAATTACGCAATGTAATAGAACGCATGCGCCTGATGCACTCAGATAAACTTTCATATAGCATCGAGGATCTGGACCTTAAATTCCGCTCAATGTCCCCTGCTCAGCGGGGAGATGTTAAGATAGACGCTTTACACCCGGCAGAGAAATCGGAATCCGCCGACAAAAACCAGATCACAACAATGCTCAAAAACGGGAAACCAAAGATACGCAGACTGGATAATCTCAAAAGTCTCTTTAAGGAATACCACAAACTCACACGAAGCGAAATAGTCAGAATAATGGGTTTCTCCCCCAACACCGTAACCAAAGACCTAAAGGAACTAACCAACGAAGGATTCATCAAAAGAGTTGAACCCAGCCGATCAACCCGCTCCCACTACTTCGTCCTGAAAGAAGCCCCACCCGCCGATAACAAATAGAGCCTGTCCGAAAAGGTGTTTCCAAACAAACCGTTGCAATGCCGCATGTTTTCTTATCCGTACTCGTACACGTACTCGTACGAGCGAATCTCTTCCGTCTGACTCGGATACACTTAATCGAACCATTTCGTCCCTCTCCGTTCAAAAGCTTCCATCAGCAGACCGGTTAAGCAGGTCGGGTAAGTGTATCCGAGTAAGAGGAGCGGTTAAGTGCGCGGATTC
>CAYTRK010000003.1:0-27760 GCA_964440205.1 uncultured Victivallaceae bacterium | reverse complement strand
GACAGACTATTTTCTGTATAAACATCTATTTATCAATTGGATAAATCCGTCCAGGGCTTTCTCCCCCGTTTTGTTCTCTATCATCCGCCTATTTCGGTCGACGACTACGGCGACGACGACGGTGGACGGCGGCACGAGTTTCACTCGTAATCCGTAGTCGTCGCCGGGAGGCGTTAGAAATACGTATTAAAATGGCTCACACCGTCCGACATTATTCAGAAAATGTGAAAAAATTAACGCAAATATCCTGTTTTTCTTGCGTCGTAAACCATAAATAATGTATATTCTCCACGTCAATTGTTTTAAAAAACACATGATATGGTGTATCTCTATTCCCTGGATCAGGAAGAGAAAAGGCACACGTCTTGCTATCTAAAAACAAACAAAGCGCCAAACAGGAGTCAGAATGACTGAGGAAACAGGAAAACTGCTTACCGAAAAAATGCAGCGCTTATACGGACCCAAAGCGCAGGCAGCTTTGGAAAAGCTCCAGAATCTGATGGATTCATACAGTTCGCTGCGCGATATTAAGCGCCCTTCCTGGACCGAGAAGGATGTGGTGCTTATAACTTATGCAGATATGGTTCAGTCCGAGTCGTGTAGTTCTTTGAATAGCCTGGACCATTTCCTGAAAGCATGGCTGTCCGGAATTGTCAATACGATTCATATCCTCCCCTTCTCGCCTTATTCGTCAGACGACGGATTCTCAGTCATAGACTACCGTACGGTGAATCCCAGGTTCGGAACATGGAATGACGTCGGGCAGATCGGGGAATCATTCCACCTGATGTTCGACCTGGTTCTGAACCATGTCTCCGCGCAAAGCGAATGGGCCCGGTTATACAAGCTCGGTCACGACAGGTACCGGGACTATTTCATTGAGGTCCCCCCCGATGCCGACATCACCGGCGTTACCCGGCCAAGAAGCCTTCCCCTTCTCACGCCTTTGGAAACTTCAGACGGGATTAAACATGTCTGGACAACTTTCAGCGAGGATCAGCTTGATCTGAACTACGCGAATCCGGAGGTCCTGCTCGAAATGATCGATGTGCTCCTGATGTATATCGGCATGGGTATGCGCATAATAAGACTCGACGCCATAGCCTACCTGTGGAAGCAGATCGGCACATCATGCATCCACCTCGAAGAAACACACATAGTAGTCAAACTGATCCGCGATGTTCTTGAAGAATGCGCTCCGGGTGTGATCCTGCTGACCGAAACCAATGTCCCGCACAAAGAGAACATCAGTTACCTGGGCAACGGTGATGACGAAGCACACATGGTCTACCAGTTCACGCTGCCGCCACTGGTTCTTTATTCCATAATTCAGGAAGACGCAACAGCATTGACCAAATGGGCAAGCGAGGTCGAGCCTCCGTCTCATGAAACTACCTTCTTCAATTTCACTGCGTCCCACGACGGAATAGGCGTGCGGCCGCTGGAAGGCATAGTCCCTCAAACGGGAATCATCGAGCTGGCCTCCAAAATAAGGCAGCGCGGAGGATTTGTTTCCACGAGGACCGATTCCGACGGCAATGATTCTCCCTACGAATTGAACATAACTTATTTCAGCGCCATGAAAGAGCCTGACGAGACAGGGCCGGAACGCGCTATAGAGCGCTTCCTGGCTTCACAGTCGGTGATGCTCACCTTGCAGGGAATCCCGGGCATTTACTTCCACAGTTTTTTCGCAACACCCAATGCGCACCGGGAGGTTGAGAAGACCGGAGCCAACCGCGCCATAAACCGGTACAAGTATACCCTGGATGAATTGCGCCGTGAACTGCGGGAACCGACATCGACGGCATCAAGAGTCTACCAGGCCATGGCTCACATGATACGCACCCGGACATCCGAACCCTGCTTTCATCCGGACGTAAAACAAACCTTGCTATCCCTGCACCCGCAGGTCTTCGCCGTCCGACGCGGGAACATCCTGGCGGTAACCAACCTCAGCGGCAACCCGGTAACCATGGATCTGTCAGGCATTATCCGCAACGACGCTTTCGACCTGCTTGCAGAATCAAGCTTGACCTGCAAAAAGGTCGTGCTGGACAGCTACCAGCCGCGCTGGATCAAGGGGCTGCTCCATACAACACCGGCGGAACAGGACGTCTCAGTCTAAAGTCTACTTGTTCGGGTCCCACCGGCCTACCATTTTTTCAAAGGCATCGCCCGGAAAGTGTTCTTTGAAGAGCTTGTAATACCACATTTCCTTGGGCGAATTCAGACAATACCCGGCGCTGGTATTGCGTGACTGTTCGTTGAACTCGCCTTTTTCAAGTTTTGTCTCTGCGATTTCATCCATCAAGCTGTCCGTGCCTGTTCCCGCCGCAAATCTGAGTTTAACCCTTTTGTATATGACGTCCGGTAGAAGGTCCTTGAACGCTTCTCTCAAAATCCATTTTTCGACCATCTTGCCGTCCGGGCCGGGATGTATTTTCCATTGCACGGGTATGTTGGAAGAGAAAGCCACCACCTGAGGATCTATAAAAGGCGTCCTGTAGTTAATGCTGTTGCCCATCATTGACCGGTCTAACCGTTGCACTGCAGTGTTATAGGCAATGGCAACCAGCTTCTGCATCATTAGATGCCTGTCCAGGTCGGTCTGGAGATCTTTCAGCAGATGATAACCCCCGAAAAGTTCGTCGCCCCCTTCACCGCTCAGAATGCAGTTTGTAAAGTTGGAAGCCAGCCTGGAAGCAAAGAGATTCGAAATTGCTCCGCTGACACAATCTTCATCAAAAGACTCGAGCACCCGAACCGCTTTCGGGACCATTTTTTCAATTTCCTTAGCGTCGAAAATATGCACCTCGTGCTTCATGCCTAGATGCTTGGCCATTATTTCGGCGTTCTCAAGATCCTGCGCCCCCTCTATGCCCACCGTCACTACGGGCATATCCCCACCCAGGTATTTCACCGCTGCTGCGATAATTGAACTGTCCAGCCCGCCGCTCAGCAGGCACGCGCCCACCGCGCCATCATCCAGCCGCCTCTTGACAGCCGCAAGCATGCATTCGCGCAACAGCGAAGCCGCCTCTTCGGCTCCGTCCGGGATCGAGATATCCGCCGGCATCGGCACATACCCGCCGGCGCCGTGTACACAGGAATAGCTCGTGGTCGGATACATCTCCCAGACGTTCTGAACCAACCCGGAAAGCGCTTTAAGCTCAGAAGCAAAACATATGGTTCCATCATCCATATGCCCCACGTATAGAGGCCTGACCCCCACCGAATCGCGGGCAAGGATCATGTCTTTGCCATCGTAAACAGCACAGGCAAAAACGCCCTCAAGGTAACCGGGAAACGCCCTGCCATGCTTGCGAAAAAGATCAAGTACCACATCTGCATCCGACTGATCGGGCGACCGGTCATTGTATATCTCCCCGTCAATAACCACGGTTACCGAATCACTCGAAGCAAAACCGTCCCCGCGAGCAGGCGACAGTCCGCTTGCACAGACTCCCATGGCAAATCCTTTGTCGTTACGAATGTTCAAAGCATCCGGCCCCCGGTGTTTCGTGACATCCAGCATTCCCGCCACTTTGTCCCTGTCACTGCCTGCTCCGAACATTCCTGCTATACCTGCCATTGCACTCTCTCCTATTTCTTGTTTATTTCGAAAATTCCCACTAACCCATGCGAACAGCCCTGGCCCTGCTGCAGCTTCATCTCAAGGTGCCTGAGCGCAAAACCGAGTTGGGGTTCAATAATATTCTCTCTGGGCAACCCTGTGGGAAGCCAACCAATGCCTTCAATAACCCTGCGCATCCTGCCCATGGCGTCCTTCAGCGCCTCCGGATAGGATGCCGGAATATTCGGAGTTGCGGTCACAAAATTCTCGGCAGTCTCATCGTACGCCACGAGCAGCCTGTCAACATAGTTGATCAATGTGTTCCAGCACATCTGAAGACGCTCAAAATAGCTGTTCACGAAATCAAACCCTTTCTTAGGCGCGTAATCTATTATCAGCGCATTCAGATCCGTTCGCATGTTGGGTTCGTGAAGCGAATTGACCGCTTTTCTTATAGGTTGAGCATGCTGGTTATAATCAGCCGTGTCCATGTGCCGCCCCACTAGTACCGAGCGGTCAACAAATTGTAACGGATTGATCTTTACGTTGGCGCGTTCTTCAGCCTTCTCAACCGCATTGCCTATTTCCGTTCGGCTCATAAGCCTGAGGTTAAGATGCTGGAGTTCGTCGCGTTTCTGTTCGCGTTCTTCCTTTTCGTAGATATAAGAGACGACGTAATCCATAACCCTGTTCTTCTTAAGATCGTTGCTCCACAAACTCTGCCATTCATACGAGTACCGGCCCAGCCAGTCGCACACCACTATGCAATAGTCTTTCGTGGCCTTCGCAATATCACTTAGATAGCGCACAAAAGTGCGGTCATCGGTATGGTGGGAACAGGTCCCGAAAGATGTGAAGTACATATCATAGGGTTGTTCGCCTTCTTCCAGCGGCAGCCCTTTTGTAAAGTCGCCCTGGCGAAACTGCATCTTCGCATTGCTGCCGTAAATTTCTTTCGCCTGTTTGAGAAGATCCTCGTTGAGTTCCACTCCCGTGTAGAGCCCGAACACGTCCGGCGTGAGTAGACCGACCTCAACTTCCTGAAGGTCCGGGTCGCGGTAACGGACTGACGAAAGCAGCTCATGCCCGTCCGCGCTGCCGCACCCGAGATCCATGATTCTGACACGCCGCATCTTGTCGTGACAATGATGCACAAGTTTCAAAAGATGAGGATACAGGAAATGCGCGGTAATCTCATCCTCCCAATGCCTCCGAACATTATCATACTTGCCTGTAAGTCCTGATTTCTTCGCGTATAAACCGCTCTTCACTGCCTCGCTGTACGCGGGCATCTGGTCATTCTGTTCACTCATGATTTCACCTTCCTGCTAATGTTTATCTCTTTTGCCGGGGGCGGCAATTTTCAGGCAACGGTTTCCGGCAATACTCCGGGAATCTCTGCCTTGATTTGATCCAGTATATCCTTAGAAAGATTATTTCGCGGCGACTCTGCTATTTTGTTGTACTTCTCGTGAGCCGCTCTCAAGGCTCCGCCGGAATCCGATTCCAGCGGATAATTGACATACACATCGTCCTCCGTTGGAAGCGGCAAATGGTAAATGAAGGTCTTGTGACTCGACTCCATGACCTCGGCAACCATGGCTTTCACATCATCCACCGCGCTATCGGCCACTTCCGGCTCCTTGAGGGAATATTTCATCAGACCGATGTGGGCGTCATCCATAACAGCCTGTTCAGGACAGAACACGTTGGTTCTCTCCAGCAGGCCGAAAGCGTAGTGTATATACTGAGCGCCGCCGCGCGGCACAGTGGCATAAGCAAGCATTTTCTCCACAGTTGACTGTATGCCGGGTTCCGAACAGTCGGCTACGCCCGCGGTAGAATAACAGGGCACCCCGTAAAACCGGGCCATCTGCGCACAGTCTACATTGTAGTGGGTAAACTCCGGCGCTCCGTACATGTCGTTCAGATTGTCCAGCCTGGTCCTGACCGGAACAGCTCCGTAAAGAATAGGCGCGCCCGGAGAAACAATCTGGTTCAAAGTGATGCCTGCAAGCAGTTCAGCGTTAATCACCGACACCATCGCAAACTCGTCAAAAGGACCGGTCGCGCCGCCCATTGGACAGCTTGAAATAACAACAGGAACACGTCTTTTGGCTATTTCCATGAATGTCTCTGCGGTGTCGTTAACCATCTGCAGAGGACTCTTGATGGCGCAGGTAATAAACGAAACAACAGGATTTTTCTCAAATTCGCTCTCGCCCCCGGCCACAATACGACCAAGCTTGATGACATTGTCAAGTTGATCCAGGCTCGTCAGCCCGGCCTGAACGTGCTTGGTAATGTTGTTGAGGCTCGCAAGAAACTTGTTAACATCCTTGTTTTCCGGAGTCACACCCTTGTCCTGGATGTTTACACACCGGATAAAGAAATCCAGATTCTCAAGATTGTCACACAAATGCGCCGCATTTCTCAGCCTCTCGATTGAACCATCCAGTCGAGTGAAAACCGGCTTGTTTTCCTCAAACTTGACATCAAGCCAGATGTTCGTTTCCGAACCGCTTCCGAAACGCACCCGCGGTTCATGCGCGTCAAGAATCAGCTTGTTGTCAGGATCCCTGGCGCCGAGCACAATCTTCGAAGGCGCTGTTTCCAGAGCCTTGTCAACCAGTTTGCTCGGTATCATGACTCGGGCGAACTCCTTTTCTTCAGCAACCTTCGCCCCTGCTTCCGCATACTTGGCAGCAGCATGTTTGTTATAACAGATCAGACCCTGATCCTCCAGAATCGCGCGGGATGTCTCGTCTACCTTATTTATCTGAGACTCACTGAGCCGTTCGTATGGTTTAACTACAATTCCTTGCCTCTGATTTTCCATTTGTCTCTCCCTCCTCAGGTGTCTGGCGGGGTTGCGCCCGTACGCAAAAACCGCCTGTCGTCAGCCTATGCTTTATGGGGTTTTGATTTCTTTAAATTCGCCCAGCAGTTTCTCCCGCAGATCAGAGTCAAGCTTGCTGCTGTGAGTCTGCTTGCGGAATTCGGCCACGTAATCCTTTGCGCGCGAAAGCGCGTCTGAATTCTCGGCGGCAGCATCCCTTCTGTCCCTGTTGGCCAGCTTTGGCATAAAGAACTCCTCGCGCATATGGGCAACTGTATGCTCTTCGGTCAGATAGTCCTTGCCCGGCCCTTTTTCTATAAGCAGATCAAGCGCAAGAGTGTCGTCGTTGACCTCTATTCCCCGCAGCACACGCTGGCACATGCCCAGGATTTCATTGTCCATAGCGAGTTTCTCGTAGGAAACAGTCAGATCCGTCTCCATGAGACCGGCAATATCATGAATATAATTGGCTCCGCTCATGGCAACAAGAAGGCTGGACATGGCGCTTTCATAGGCCGATTGTATATCAATCTCCTTGGAATCAGTTGTTCCTGCAGTGGAATACAGAGGTATCTTGAAATGCTGCGCCATCTGGGATACAGCGGCGTTTATCATTCCTCTCTCTATCGCCCCGCCAACATGATTCATAGTCGCCAGATTGGTTATTGAACCCACGCTTCCGCATATGCCGGGAGCTCCCTTTTTGACACTCTGGACCAGAGCTATTCCCGCAATGGTCTCAGCAATATGAGTCAGAATATTGCCCGCCAGAGTAACTGGAGCTGTAGTCCCGCAGATCGGTTCGGTCGGAACCACTACCGGTAACTCGCGTTCCGCAAGATAGCAGGTCATTTCCCCGTAATTGTCGTCCACTTTAAAGGGGCTTATTATCAGCGTGATAAAGGAAACAAAAGGTTTCTGCTTCAGCTTATCAGCTCCGCCGGCTATCTGTTCGGCCATCTTAACTACATTCTTGCAGCCGTCGAGAGTGTATATCCCGCCCATAATATGCTTGGTGGTGTTGTCAAAAGCATGAAAGAAACGGTTTACGTCAATATGCTCGCGCTCTTGAACATCATTTGGGAAAACGTTGATGGTGAAAAGATGGATGTTCTCAAGATCCTGCACCATGCGGGCATTCAAAATAACATCCTCCACCGTGGAAGGACGCCTTTCTCCGGTGTCGGGATCCAGCACATATATCGCAGTTCCCCCTGTTCCGTAATGGACCTTGTTCTCCTGCAGCACACAATCCATCTCTCCGTCGCGAGAGAATAGAGTTATAGAGGAAGGATTTGAATCAATAGCGTCTTCAACCAGCCCTCTGGGCAATTTGACCAGGCAGCTCTGATCATCAACGTCCGCTCCGGCTTTTCTGAAGGCCTCGCGCCCGCTTTTTGAAAAAACCTGAACCCCGCTTTTTTCAAGAACTTTAAAGACACCCTCAGCAATCTTCCCTACATCTTCCTGTCTCAGAGGAGCATAAAGCGAAGACTTCAACCCTTGCTCCTGATGTTTCTGTTTGCTCAAAACAGCTCCTTTCGTCATATTTTCCGTTTCAATGCCCTCCACCACCGACCAGTATTCATCCTTCAGTCTAATATTGAAGGATTTCCGGCCCGGGTCCTATCGAAAGGCGCATAAAGCTTACCCACCTCCCCCGGTACTGTCAAGGACACTATCTATTACAGAATTTTCGTGACAGTTTTCAGAAAAGGCGCGACAAAGAAGTTTCGCGTACGACAAAAGGATTATTGCCAACTGACACCGGAAATTGTACTATCCTAAGTAGAAAGAAACTTTTACATAGGAGCGTTGCAGGTGCTTGGTCTGGCCATAGCTGAAGTTTTTCTTAACGCTTCGGTATTGTGTGTGCTCCTTTTTATGATCGCCAAATACGAAGCTGACTATAGCTTTCCCAAAGTTGCCATGGTAACAGCCGGACTGGTTCTGGGCAACATGATCGTACAGGTCATACTTACACCCCACCTGCCAAAAGGCTATGAATGGCTGCTTTTTGTAGCCATGTTCGCATTCACCGCTTTCATGATAATGACTTTCTGCTGGATAACTTTCTGGAAATCAGCGCTTGTAGTGATTCTGTTCTTCTCATGGCAGGTAGGCGTTACTTTTGCCATGGAAATCGTTAAGAACAGAATAGACCCATCAACAGCAAAAACCCGCACCCTTCAGGAAAAGCAGATGGAGGATATGCAACTGATACAGGAAGAGATGCAAAGACAGAATCGCAGCCACAGACAAAAGCCGCGTAGTACCCCCGAGGCGCCACCTGAAACAAAGCGCGAAGTCAATGAAACCGAACAAGCAACCAGGCAGCCCCCGCCATCATCGGACTCCACCCCAACAGAACCTGCCTCAGACCTGCCTGGAACCCCGAAGGAGTGGGGAGAGGCAAGGTCCAAAATCAAGGTTCAAGGCACAATGAGCTTCGGAGGAAAAAACCACGCCAATATCAACGGTGTCATAGTTGAAGAAAACCAGAGCGTATCAGTCACGCACAAAGGGCATACTTACTCGTGGATAGTTAAGAGCATCTCCAGAAACGGAATCCATTTACAACCCGAGCGAAGAGCGCCTGCAAAATAGAAATTCAAGCCGGAAAAGCGCTCGAATCAAAGCCGCGATGCGATCTGCTTCACAAATTCACTGACAGGATCCTTCATTTCATCGCGCAACAAAGCATATTCAATGTTGGTTCTGATAAAATCCAGCTTGTTGCCTATGTCGTACCTGATCCCGTCAAATCTGAAGCCATACATTGCCCGCGAAGCAACAAGAAGCTTCATGGCATCAGTAAGTTGAATTTCATTGTTCTTGCCCCTGCCAATCTGCCTGATATACTCGAAAATTTCCGGAGTAAGGACATATCTGCCGGCTATCGCCAGATTGGAAGGCGCCTTGTCAACAGCAGGCTTTTCGACAAGGTCTTCAACAAGATATGTGTTGGCCGCGATTTCCCTGCCGTCAATCACACCGTACCGGCTGACTTTGTCACGATCAACTTCTTCCAGCGCAACCACTGATTCCTGATACCGCTCATAAGTCTGTACCAGTTGCTGAGTCACCGGCTCGGCTGACCTGATAAGCGTATCGCCCAGAAGCACAGCAAACGGCTCGTCTTCAACATGGTTCCGCGCATAGGAAATGGCGTCGCCAAGCCCCAGCAGTTCCCGCTGCCAGACAAAATGCACATCCGCCAGGCTGGATATTCGCCGCAACGCCGCAAGCTCTTCTTCCTTACCCTTCTCCTGCAGCTCCTTTTCCAGTTCGAAATTACGGTCAAAATGTTCCTCGATAGCTCTCTTGCCGCGCCCTATTATCATCAAAATGTCCGTTATACCGGCTTCCACAGCCTCCTCAACGACATACTGGATGACAGGCTTATCAACAATAGGCAACATTTCTTTAGGCTGAGACTTTGATGCCGGTAAAAATCTTGTCCCGAATCCGGCTGCGGGAATAACCGCTTTGCGTATCATATCTGTTACCTTTCGTGATCAAATAATGCGGGGTTTTAACACAACTACATTCAACGGTTCCAGTTCTTTTCTCAGGGCATCAAACATGCGGTCATCTTCGTAAGATCCCACTATTGCCCCTCCTGAACCGGTAAATTTGGCGCTTGCCCCTACGGATCTTGCCCTATCAATCATTTTTTCATTGCCTTCGCTTATCTTACAGATGGCGCGCCTTCTATCAAAATTGTCGTCCAGTAACCTTCCCATGCCTTCACTATTTCCGTCAGCAATTAAAACCCGGCACTGTTCCGCCAGCCCGGCCCAGTAACGAATCGCATCGATAACTGCCGGGTCGTTCTGGAAATAACGGAACCTCAAATCATTGTGCACTACCTCCGAACCCTCCGACAAATCGCAGCGATATGCCACGTAAATCGGCGGCAGCGCCGACGGATCAAGCGAAATATATTCCCCGAAACCCCGCTTATCCATCAGATCTTTATCAAAGTTCATGTATGTCAGCCCCTGATATGCCTGGGCTACCCTGTCCTGTAGTCCGGCAGAAATGCCTAGTTCATCTTTCTCCACCGACAACACCAGGTTGGCAAGCTGAGGGCTTGGTATAGTTACATCATAAAACTGCATCAGAGCTTTAATACAAGCAGTGATAATGGCGCTTGAACCGGCCAGTCCAACCATATGCGGTATATTCGAATAATAACGAATCGTGAAATTCCTGTCGTGAAGCGCGATATCCGTGTCTGTACAATAATCGTAGAACCTCTTGATCGTCGCTTTCAGAAGCCGTATCCCGCCATAGTAGCCATAGAGTCTTACGTCCTCGGAAAGCGATTCCACACTCGTGAACTGGGATTTGTCCCTGGTATGCGGAAGTATCTTCAGCTCGGGTGTTTCGTAAAGCACCACCTGTGCGTAAAAATCATCAAACGTGAAGGCTATCGTCTTGCCGAAATATCCGTCGGAAGGGTTCCCGATCAATCCCGCTCGCGGATAAGCTTTTTTTCGGATAATCATACTTCCCCGCTCTCCATGTATTGCACGCACTGCCCCCCTCGGCCACCGTCAGGATAAAGTCTATATGCAAAGGACCGTTTACCGGATCGAAGCCAGCCACTCCATGACTTTCGGCGCGTCTTCGTCTTCCGGGGCAATTTCAATAAATCGTTTGTAATGTTTTCGAGCTTTTCCCGGCTCATCAAGATCGTCTTCATACAGAATTCCGAGATTGTAATGAACCGTCGCTTCATCCGGATCAAGCTGAAGCGCCCTGAGATAAGCCGCCTTTGCCTTTTCATAACGGCCTGCAGCCTGGTAAACGCGACCCAGATTGTAAAAAAGCAGAACCTTTTCCTTTCGAACCGATTCCTTTACTTCTTCAAGTTTCTTTTCGAGCCCGGTTATTCGCTTCTGCTGCCGGACGATCTTCTGCTTCAAAACCTTCCGCGCAGCCCGCTCCTTTTCCAACTCATCTATTAACTTCTCGCGACCAGTGTCGCCAGCTACAGTTCCAGAAGTTTCACCGGGAACGGCCGAACTCCCGCCGGACCGGTCCGGCTCCGAACTCTGCAGATCCTCCCTCACTGCGTCCAGCTCCCGCTCAACTTCACTATCAAGATCTATCTCCCTGCCCTGCTCTCCAGCCAGAATACGCCCTGCACCCGGAACCAGGACAAATACCAACAACATAAGATAAATAAATCTCCAGAAATTTCCGGATCTGAATACAACCATGACGCCTCCCATGCGACGGCAAAAGAAAATTATGAATAACAAATCAAAAGATTACACAATCCCCGTACTGCTTGTCCAGAGGCGAAATACATCACATCAATACCCCTTTTACTGCATTTTGCAAGACATACAGAGAAAACACAAAACACCGCCGCTAAGCTTAACTATATGCTTTTGGGCCGGTTACACAAATATCGCCCTGTGTGGCATGCAAAATGCAAGTTTGACCCTTCGGAAGGAGTATGATATGAAAGTGGCCGTAACATCGCTCGGGGAGACTATTGAGTCTCCCGTCGACCGCAGATTCGGTAGAGCGCGATACTTTATTATTTTTGATACCAACGCCGGAAACTGGACCGTAGAGGATAACCGCAGGAATTTCCGGGCCGAGAGCGGGGCAGGAATACAGTCGGCCAGACATGTTATCCAGCTTGGAACCGAAGCTGTAATTACAGGGCACTGCGGGCCGAAAGCTTTTGCAACTCTTTCCACCGGAGGCGTAGATATCTACCAGGAGGCAGAAGGTAACGTCGGTGATGCGCTGGAAGCTTTCCAGAGCGGCAAACTGCAAAAAGCTGGACAGGCAAACGTCGGGAGAATATTCGGACAACGTAAACGGGATAAGTAATGACAGCGCGAAACAACAAAACACATGAGCCGAACACCGATAAAGAGGGACGCCTTTCAACGATCCTGAACTGCGTAGCCGACGGGGTATTTACGGTTGATAACCGCAAAAGAATAACTTTTTTCAACCGGGCCGCAGAGAAAATAACCGGTTTCACCAGAAAACAGGCTCTCGGGAAACGTTGCAGCGAAGTTTTCCGAACACAGGTATGCGACACCTCCTGCACACTGGATGAGGTCAGGCGGACGCAAAAGAACATAGCCAACCGACCTGTAAAAATCCTCACCCGCGAAGGAAGATCCACAATGGTGAGCATCAGCGCCGGCGTCCTTCGCGACTCCGGGGGCAAGGTGATTGGCGGGGTGGAAACCTTCCGCGATCTAAGCGCCGAGGAAGAGCTGCGCAGAAAAATTGAAAAGTCCTATACCTTCCATGACATAGTGAGCCGCCACCCCTCAATGCACGAACTCTTTGCAATTCTGCCCGATGTCGCCGAGTCCGACGTGAGCGTGCTCATAGAAGGGGAAAGCGGAACAGGCAAGGAGCTTTTTGCCAGAGCGCTTCACAACCTCAGCAAACGCTCGGGAAAATCCTTTGTTGCCGTCAACTGCAGCTCCCTGCCCGACACACTCCTGGAGTCTGAACTTTTCGGCTATAGAAAAGGAGCTTTTACCGACGCAAAAAAAGATAAACCGGGAAGGTTCGACCTTGCCAGAGGCGGAACACTCTTTCTTGACGAGATCGCCGACATCTCACCGGCGCTTCAGGTCCGGCTGCTCAGAGTGCTGCAGGAAAAGACCTACGACCCTCTTGGCAGCACTGAACCCGTCCGCGCCGATGCAAGAATTGTCGCCGCCACCAATAAGGATCTGCTGCAGAAAGTCAGGGAAGGGGCATTCAGAGAAGATCTCTATTACAGATTGAAGGTTCTTCGCCTCGAACTTCCTCCACTCAGAGACCGGCGATGCGACATTCCGCTCCTGGCGGACTACTTCAGACGCCAGCTCAACGCTGAAACCGGGAAGAATATCGAAGGGGTTGATGACCATGTAATGAATATGCTTATGTCTTATGATTTCCCCGGCAACATAAGGGAACTCCAGAACATAATGCAACATGGATTCGTTCTCTGTAAGGATTCAATCGTTGGTCTTGCTCATCTTCCCGGAGAACTGACCGAAGCTTTTACCACCGCTTCAGATACAACTCCGCTTTCCATGGAAGACATAGAAAAGAAGGCGATTGCCCAGGCCCTGCTTGCAAACGATAATAACCGCGCCGCTGCCGCACGCCAGTTGAAAATCGACCCCAGCACCCTGTACCGGAAAATGAAACGTTACAAAATCCAGTGACAATCCGATTCAATGCTTGTCGGCAGACCCCGCAACATGTCCCAATGCCCGCTCAACAGCGGAAAGAAAGGCAGGTATCCCGAACGGCTTCTGTAAACACGCAACAACGTCAAGAGACTCGGCGAGTTCGTCAGTCGATGAAAGATTGTATGCCGTAACAAGAATGACAGGCATGCCGGGACGCGTTCTCTTGGCATGCTCCAACAGGCTGCCCGAATTTGTGCGCTCCATCTTCATGTCGGATACCAGTACATCCACAGCGCAAGATGGATTATCCAGGATCTGTGAAGCCGTCTCCCCAGTGTGCGCTACTTCCACATCATGCCGCTCTCTACGAAGCAAAGCGCGAATCAGATGCAAAATGCTCGGCTCATCATCAACAAGTAAGAAGTTTGCCATTCGTTTTTTTTGACTTTTCTGGATACCCACAACCACAAAGCGTTGAAGTTTCACAACTTGAAAGCAATAATGCAAGTCAAAATAATATATTTTTTAAGCAATAAGGGCTTAAAAGATCTATTGTTTGTTTAATTGATCTAGCTTGTAGCTTATATTACCTGTATACTTTGTGCTGCGTCAGTGTGTTCCGGAAGGTTACCGATTCCTGTTTATGCGAGGCTTTCCGCTCCCAGGAGTTTGCCACCCTTATCTATGAAATCGGCGGCAAAGGTCGGGATCGACGGCCACCGGTCCTCAGGATCCGGAGCAATGGCCTTCTCAACTGTTGAGCGAATCTCGTTGGGCAGATCAAGCAGCTCAGTCTGCCCCATTTCGACTATATCTTTCGGATCGACGTTATAAGGGAAAACCGACTGGCCGGTAATAAGCTCGTAAACTATCAACCCGAAAGTATATACGTCGGTCCTGGCATCAACAATTTCCCCCCGGATCTGTTCAGGACTCATGTAAGTTGGGGTGCCTTCAATTCTGTTCGACTTCTTCTGCGCATTCGCAATACACGCAATTCCAAAGTCGATTATCTTAAGAATCCCATCCTGGGTAAGAAGCATGTTTTCCGGTTTCAGGTCCTTGTGTATCACACCGTGCCTGTGCGCATAGGAAAGCGCATCGGAACAAACACTCACAACCTTTATGACCGACTCCAGGGGGAGCTTTCCGTAAAGCTCAAGAATGTCGCGCCACGTCTGGCCGTCAACATATTCCATCACTAGAAAATAATGGTCCCCCGTACGCTGCAGGTTGTGAAGCCTGACAATATGCTTATGCGAAAGCTGCATTGCAATTCGGGCCTCGTCTTTCAGTGTCAGGAGCGCGGATTTATCGCACGTAAGATTCGCGTACAAAATCTTCACTGCTACCGGCATCCCGAGAAGCGTATCATCGGCCTTGTATACCACACCAGTGCCGCCCTCGCCAACAGGCGCCTCAAGCCGGTACCGATTAGCCAGCACGTCCTCACGCCGAGCCTGAATGCGCACCTGGGACCGCTTTTTGGAAGAACGCCTCGTGGAAGTTCTCTTCACCACCCGAATCTGTTTCTTGCGCCTTATGTGCGGTCCGCTGCCCAAAGTGGCGGTAACATTCCGGGCAAGGCTCTTGAACTGATCCTCCGTATTCCGTAGCTTCGCGTAGCGCTGAAGACCCTGGCTGACAGCTTCAACCAGCTCCTCCTTGTCCCATGGCTTCGTGAAATACTTCCATATCCCACCCTCGTTTACAGCCCGGACCATCGCGCCCTGATCAGCAATGCCGGAAAGCATTATGGAAACTATCTCGCGATTGTGCTTGCGCGCCTTTACCATGACTTCGTGGCCTGTAAGTTCAGGCTGGTTTAAATCAAGATCGCACACAAGCACCGCAATCTCCATGTTTGTCACAACATGTATCGCCTCAGAAGGTGAAGTGGTCGGAATAAGCGTACACGGCAATCCGCCAAGGTGCGTCTGTAGAACATCAAGTACCATCTCGTCGTCATCAACCAGCAACACCTTGTAACTGTCTTCCTGTTCAACCATGTCAGATGTGATCCTTCAATATCGAATTTATAAAATCAGTCTTGCCCTGTGTGTACCTGGACCTCTCATAGCGATACCTCCGGGCCAGGTCCCTCTTAAGCTTCACATAGCTCTGCCTGACATTTTTATTTTGAATCAAAACATTGCGAAAAACAATCCATCTTTTCCAATGTTCAGAATCCCTGCCAACAACATGCAAATTATATTCCCTGGGATGCCCCTTGGTAAAGTATTCCCTGCCGGGCAACCCGAACTCTCCGAAATACCTGTAACCAAGCGACTCGAAGCGCGGAATCAGTTCCGACAACACATCCATCGTTTCCAGCCGAAGCGCAATATCCACTATGTCCTTGGCTGGCATATCGGGCACCGCAGTGCTGCCGATATGCTCTACCTCATGGGAATGTCCCGCAAGAACCGCCTCAAGCCTGCTTCGCTCTTCGGCAAACTTTTCGCCCCACTCCGGCCTGTATGGCTTTATGCAGATTTCTTCGCTATCAAAATCCGACATCATAAACGCCGCTTCCTTATCCTGAACTCTCTCCAACCCGTTTCAAAATGTCGCGACACCATTCTTCCGCCCTCTTGCTTTCCTTTTCAGGGTTCCTCAAAGGCTCAACAAAATGAATCTGCCCCACGACATTATTGCCCTCCACTCTCTTCTCAAGATTCTTGAAAACCTTGCCGCTACCGCCCATGGAAGAGGCAAAAAATGCGACCTCTTTCCCTGTGAATCCGTTTTTTTCAAAAAAGGTGTCCAGCGCGGGCACGAAGGACCCGGCCCACACAGGCGTACCGATAAAAACGAGATCATAAGATTCAAGGTCAAAGCCCGGATCGAGAATCGCCGGCTTTCTTTTCAATAAAACATCACGCCCGCCACGAAAATACTTCCCCGGCCCCTTCGGTTTAAAGGGCTTCTCAAGCTCTACCTCCAACAAATCGCCGCCGGAGTTCCTCGCAATCGTCTCTGCAATTAACCGGACATTGCCGGTAAGTGAATAATATAAAACAGCAGTTTTCATAATCTGTAACTCCCGAAAGTCTCACGCAGCCTCTTTATGATTCTCGCTATTCTTTCCGCCCTGTCAATTCAATTGCGCTGCAGCATACCGGCAGCAAGCCGCAAAACCAACCATTTCAGCAGAAATGTCGCCTCCCTGCCGTCACAGTGGGGCTATCCGCGCGCGCAGCAGAAATTTTATGAAATATGCGGGCTAATTGGGTCTTGTGATTTAAAATCTGTTGTGGCATTGTACAAACGAACTGAGAGGCAAAGCCCTTCGGAGTGAGGAACAAAATGACAGCGGAGACTCACAGAGAGGCGCAAGCCCTCCGTAGCTAGGAACGAAGTGACAGCGGAGGAGAGGTGGCTGAGCGGTTGAAAGCGGGGGATTGCTAATCCCTTGTAGTGCTTAAGGGCGCTACCGCGGGTTCGAATCCCGCCCTCTCCGCCATAAAAACCCGGCTTAAGCCGGTTTTTTTTATGGCGGCCAACCTACAAGTTGGTACGCACCTATTTCATCAATAATCAGGGATCCCAGTAGCAGGAGACTACCCTCCTCGCTGCGCTCGTCGGGAAACATCCCCCAGCGCACCGGAAGCGGCTTCGCCTGCCGTTGCACTGCCCATCCCCGACGCCGTCCCCGGCGTCCCCGCACAGACCACGCCAGCAAGCTGTCATAGATCTGTGCTTCTTGCCCTTTGCGCTTCCGCGCCTCCGATGCGCCACACGCACCGCGCCATTGCATGACTCAGGCTTGTGCGGCGGGTCGTCCTGCCGGACTCCATGGTGTCGAGTTCTCCGGCTTTGCGAGCCGGGAAACTCGACTTATTAGCTGTTCTCAAATCAGGCCACACAAAAACAGAAAGAAAAGTGAATCCAGAATGCGCCACGGCGCAAAAATCATAGGAATAAGATAAGGACTACACCAGTTCAAGCTGGTGCTGTGCTTCTTCAAACTCCGGCATTTCGTCCCATGTCCGGTCTTCAAGAAGGCGTCCGGCTTCTTTCTTTTTCACTCCGCCCCATTGCTTGAAGAAAAAGGGTACTTCTGCCGATATGCACTGGTCACGAATATCAAGAACCCAATCTGCATCCATTGGCCGCGCGTCGGGGCCGGATTCACCGCCGACAATAACCCAATCTATTCCTTTCAGGTTTATATCTGGAATAGGGCCAAGCAGTGGTTCTATGGATAGAAATTTAACTGCCGCGTCAGTTTTCTTGAGGTCTTCAATTCTGCCAACAGTGTCCACGTTCTCGACGCTGACACCCATCCAGATATTATGCGTCCAGTTCAGCGAATCGGACAGTTGAGCAAGGCGTCCCGCACGCTTTGTGAGAACCTGAAAACAATGCAGCCGCGCCTGACTCATTACTCCAAACACTTTCTTAATAAATGACAGCGGAACATCTTTATGAAACAAGTCGCTCATGGAATTAGTAAATACCATCTGCGGTTTGCGCCAGCCTAACGGCAGATCAAGGACGTGCTCGTGACACGTCACTCGGAAGCCGTTCCGGTAATTCGGCTGTCCCATTGCGTGAAGCCGCATAGCCATACGTTCAGCGTAACAGTTTTTACAGCCTGCGCTGATTTTGCTACAGCCCGTTACCGGGTTCCAGGTTGATTCAGTCCATTCGATTGATGATTTCAGTGCCATTGCTCAAAATTCCAGAGAGAGTTCTTTCTGCCCACTTGGCGCATACATACATGCTTTGTTCCAGAATTCTAGCCCCTTGGGATGCTTGGATGCAAACAATAAGTAATAATAATGCCGGATAAGTCTTGCGTCAAAATGCGAATACCCTAAATCCACCAATTTTGACTGATATGCATCCGCAAAAAGTTTACGCAAAGCGTTTGATTGCTCTTTCTTCGCCGCTTCTATCACTGAATCTTGCGATAAGAAACCGGGAGAACCAAGAAAGGCCTCATATTTACCCTTAGTCTTGGCCAATCCGGGTTCAAGTATGGCTCGCCTCACATTTCGGCTTACATCGGTCCCTATTGACACGTTAACTATCAGGTCAACTTGCCCCAATGTTAAAATAATGGACTGAATTGCATGAAAGGGCACGTTGCATTCGGTGGGGTCAACAAATAACAGATTTAGATTGTTGGCCGGTAGCTTTCGGATTTCTGTCAGAATGCTTGAGACATTCTGGTAATCTCCCACAACCGCTTTAGCTTTTGAGCTGGCCCCCAATGCTTCAATGCGTTTATTCAGGACATCAACAACCTCGGTGTTCACATCCACAAAAAGAGCTTTTCCGATACAACCAAATTTCCTGTGATTAATAATAGCAAGTGAAGTTCCGTCTATTTCCGCCCCGTTTTCATATATCACACAGCGACCTGGCCCACTGCAAATCTCGATATAGTTGAGACTGCTCCACTTGCCCTTCATGCCTTGAGCGAATATCCCGAAATACTGAGCCAATCGATAAATCTTGTCATAGGCCCAGCCGCCAACACACCGGACAGGCAAACCGTCCATTGTCGAGATGACTTCTTTGCACAAAGCGTTTTCGTGAAATTCTTTCCTCTCATCCCGGTTCTGGCATTTTTTGCATCCCGGATTTTGCCCCTTTCTAAGATCGAGTTTTTGCACACGATGAGAACTCATACTTCCCTTTTTCTTCTGGATGCTGAAATTACAGCGATGCCTGATTTTCCAGCACCGCCATATGTTCTTTTTTGCTGATCACAGTATCATAAAGCCCGATTGGTTCGTCTTTGTGCTTGTCAATGCCGGCATAAACGAGGCTGGCGTCTTCATACCGCTTGAATTTATAAACAGCGTCATTCATCAATGCGCTGTTGAATATATCCAGACTTACCAGTGTTTCAAAATCCTTTACAGTCAAACCCGTGACCTTCTTGAACAGGCCCGGTTCAAGCTGTGTAATAACATCTTTCAAGGTGCGTTCCCGGTAATCAGTCAGATACATAAAAACGGGCACTCTGGTTGCAAACTTAATCAGCTTATCCTGAATCTGTTTCCGCAGGGTTTTGTACTCTTTTTCCTCTTGGGTAAGCTGTTTCTTCTCTTCCCTGGATGGCTCCTTCTCGTTTGCTTCGGCTTTAGCTTTCTTTACGGCTTCTGATTTATTAATGATCGTTTCTATGTCCTGATTCAAATTACGGAATCCCTCAATACGCATTAACGCGTCCATTGCCTGCTGGTTGCTCATCAGGCGGCGCAAGGTGTCGTTATCCACATTGACCAGCAATGCGCTTTCCCAACGTCGCGCTAAAAGTGTTGATGTCGTGCCGCTCATGGCAATATCCAGAACACCAGCCGGATCAATTTCTTTCATGGAACTGCCGTCATAGCACAGTACAGGCAAAAAGCGGATGAATTCGGCAACTTTACTTTCCGGGTTCGCTTCGTCAACATTCAGGCGGCAACTGTAATCCGCAATCTGGCGCAAAGCGCGGTCAGGGGCAAAATCAAAAATGTAACACTCCCGTTTAATAATCTCTTCCCGGTTGGGTGATTTCTCGTCCGGGTTTTTGATTGTCCAAGGCGTCTGTACGCGGAACGCTGCCTGAAAATATGTTTCTGGACTGGAAGAATTGCGGAGCATAAAAATACCAGACCACGGTTTGATTGAAACACCCGTTGTTAGCTTGCCGCATGACAGTGTGATTGTTTTTGTCTCAAGCGGATTTTCCATGGCCTGGTACACGGGCGGCAAGGCATCAACGCCAATGCCAGCTTCCGGGCCAGCAGCAACAATCAATTTGTAATTGTGGTAAAAACTGTTCTGTCGCTGCTCCAGCAGGTTCTTCATGGCGTGGCATGAAGCAACACTCGGTAGAAACCAGAATGTATGCGAAAGCACATTGATTAAGCGCGCGTCTGAAAACGGCATAGGCGGCTTTTTCGTGCCCAGCCTCAAATTATCAACCGTTGTGCCAAGAAATGAGCCGCGTATCAAATCCAGCCATTTTTGAACTTCATCTTCATATTTGAATTGCGCCAGCACCCCTTCGCCCTCCGCAGAGAAAAAGACGTTCAGATCAAACTCGTTAAACTCGCCCTTCATTGCAATATCGCGTATAGAATCCGGCAACTGGTATGTCAACATGACCATTCGAGGCAATGGCAAATATGGATTATCCTCGCCTTTCCAGCCTTCTTTCGCGCTCTGTTCATCTGAATAAGTCCAGTTGTAAATCTGTTCCTCGATAAACTCACCTGATGCTATTGCCCGGAACGGTGTGCCGGAAAGATAGAGATACGCGTCTGTTGTTATCGGCATAAGGTCTTCAAGGTCTTCTTCGTCATAATCCAAGTCCGCGCTCTTGGCATATTTCTGTTCCTTCGCGTCCTCAGCCTCGAAAAGCTCCTTTGCCGTATCTCGCCATGCCCCAAAATGATATTCGTCGAGCACAACACAATCCCAATTTGTCGCATGTACCCATTCATTCTTAGGCTTAATACCTCCGGCCTTGTTCTTGCCGAGATAGTCCTGAAACGAACCGAAACAAACAAACGGCCTGTTCTTTTTCGCGTCTTCGTAAGTTAACCCGTTACGAGAAATAAACTGCCAGCCCTCAAAATCAACATGTGATTTCAAGTCTTGTTCCCATGCGCTTTGAACGGCGGGCTTGAATGTCAGAACCAAAACCTTTTTCCAGTTCATTTTCTTTGCCAGTTGATAGACCGCGAAAGTCTTGCCGAACCGCATTTTTGCGTTCCAAAGGAAATGTGGCGTTTTGCCCGGGGCCTCTTTCTTGTAGCTTTTGAAATAATCGGCGGTTTTCTTTACTGCCTCTTCCTGCTCCGGGCGCATCTTGAAATCCAGCGTCCGGTTCTCCTCGTTCAGTTCTCCGCGCCGGACGGCAAGAACAGCAGCCTTCACCTTTGCCGCCGGACACTTGAACCATTCGCCTTCTGGATTTGGAATGCCGGAATTCTTCAAGTAACGGTGTACGTCATGATCAGTAAATGTTGTGCCGTCATTTCGAATCGCGGATTCTTCCAGAACAATCTTATAAGGTAGCTTTCCCGGTCGCCTGGTCGGGTACTGCTCCGCAACGCGCTTTTCCACGTCAATATTCGTGAAGCCGACTTTCAGCAAGCCCTTATACTGCGGATTGGTGTCCGCGTATGCGTATATTTTCGGATTTGCATCCGGTCGTTGTGGAAAATAATTGTTACTCATTGAGATTTCCTTCTGAAAGACGTTTTCTTGCGGCAAGCATTGCCTCATGCAATTTCTTCTTCAGTATAGGCTGCGGCGGCAATTCCGTCATGTAAGAGGCAACCCGTATATTTCCATCATCCAGCCGGAGCAGCTTTATCTGCTCGTCAGACTTGCCTGCGCATAATATCAGGCCGATGGGTGAGTCCTCGTCTGTTTGCTGTTCATATTCTTCAAGCCATCTCAGGTACAGTTCCATCTGGCCCTTGTAAGCCGCCTTGAAATCGCCGAGCTTGAGGTCTATTGCCACAAGTCTGTGGAGCTTTCTATTATAGAACAGAAGGTCGATATAAAAATCCTCGTTATCAATCTGAATCCGTTTCTGTCGGGCAACAAACGTAAACCCCGAGCCAAGCTCAAGAATAAACTGTTCCATCTCCCGGAGAATGGCATCCTCAAGATCCTTTTCGATGTAGCGGTCATTCAGGTTCAGGAAATCCAGAAAATACGGGTCTTTGAACACAAGATCAGGGGTAAGCTTATCCTGCTTAAGCAAAGTCTTGATTTCATGCTCTATCAGCTTATCCGGCTTTCTTGATAAAGCCGTGCGTTCATAAAGCATGCCGCTGATTTTCTTTTCCAGCGTGCGTGTGCTCCATCCTTCAATACGGCACATTTCCGCGTAAAATTCACGTTTCAGTGGATCGTCAAATGCTATTATCTGCCTGAAATGAGTCCATCCCAATTGTGACCGCAGTGCGGACACAATCTCTGGGTCAGGGAATACCTCCGCGAAACGGATCATCCTGAACAGGTTGCGTTTACCGAAACCCCGGCCAAACTCTGCTGTCAATTGTCTCCCCAGCGCGGAGACAATTTCCTTCCCATAATCAGCACGTTTACCCTTGAGAATATCCTGCTGAATCCGCCGCCCTATATTCCAATACATCATAGTCAAAGCAGCATTAACCGTAACTGCAACATTGTTGCGTGTTTCCTGAATGATACTGCGCAAATCAGAAACCAGCTTTTGAGACACAACAGTACTCCGCTTTTTTGCAGGCGTGGTCTTTTTCTTTGCTGTCTTCTTCTTACTCATTATTCAATTCCATTGGACGAACCATAGATTCGATAAAAGCTATTTCGTCTTTGGTTAGACCGTATTTTTTGTAAAGCTTTTCGTCTGTCCACAGTTTATTGAAGTTCTCTATGGGGACAAATTGAAAATTATTTTGAGCAATATGCATTGAGGACAGAGTAAGCCAAATCAGGAATCGAACAAATTTTGTACGCAAGTAAGCTGCGGCGTTGAGAACTTGAGTTTTGTCTTTATTGGCATATGGAATTATATATGTTTCTGTAACCACTTCCCCAGGGTTTAGTATTTTTTGTTTAGTCGTAACATTTACCATGCCATCCGCGGCGTTGTTCACCCCTGCACGGTCAGGATTCAAATAGCCTATACAAAGTTTGAACGTATCTATTAGTTCTTTGTTCTTAACAACATCCTTTCTGGGAATATAACCCTTTCCGGCGCTCGTTATGACGGTAACGCAATTGCGAAAAGATCTGTCCTTTCCTCGCACATATGAACGCAAGCCAAATGGGCTTACTTTCAAAACTTGATCCGACATTGTCTTGGAAGTTTGTTTCCTTATTTTGCGCACTATATCTGCGCCGATATTCGATCTGATAATTACGTCAAATTCGTTTAAGCTGCGCTTCTCCCGTGATATATTATCCCCAGTTATGGAAGTGAAATCGCAATTGCCAGAGTAGTCTTTTTCCCAAATGAAATAGCATACGCCACCAGCAATATCCACACCCTGAAAACACTCGCGGCTTTTCGGATAATCTACAATAGCTTTGATCCGATTATCTTCCTTCATTTCCTTGCGAAAGACATCTAATCCTCGGCCACCGGCATACCAACGGGCAGGAATAATCATCGTTAAATAGCGAGGATTCATCTTTTTCGCTTGTTCGACAAACTTCTGATAGATTGGCATCGCACTAGCTCCTGCGCCCCCGTCACTCAACTGATACGGCGGGTTGCCGACAATTACGTCAAATTTCATATCGAATATCTCCTTCGGATTTTCTGTATGTATGAATTCATAAGCATGTGTTTCTAAATCTTCTCCACGGTCATATCCTTCTTGATTTGCGCCGCAAAAAGAACATCTGCCGTTCTGCCATGTGTGCTCAATACGCTCAAAGCGTATATTACCCCGCACGTCGTCAAATTTCGTGCAGATTGAATACTTGCCATTGGCGGTCTTGGAGCAATAAACGGAACGGCGGGAAAGGTGAGCGGTTAGTTCAGTTATAGCTATGCCGAATAGTTGCTTCGTAAAAATGTGGTTCGCGCGTTTCTGCTGACCGGGGATTTGATCTTCAAGTCCTTTCATCAATCGTTTTGCGATCTCGCGCAGGAAGACGCCGGACTTGCTGACTGGATCAAGAAACTTTGCGTTCTTGTCGCTCCATAATTCTTCCGGCAACTGGTCAAGGATTTCGTTGACCAGCTTGGGCGGCGTAAAAACTTCATCACTGCTCAAATTCGCGATACAGCTTAAAACATCCGGGTTGTATTGTGTCTCATTCAGCATCTTTGCCAAGCTCCAGAAAATGGATTAAAGGATATTCCTTAATGGGTTTTGGAATATAAACATCATCGCCTAAATCCGAAAAAAGCGGCAACTGCTCTGCATCTTTCTTCTCCAAATCAGGGAACAATAAGGATTGCCTCACTTCTTCATGTTGCAGTAGTCCAATGAAGGTGAAGTCCCGACGTTTTATCATGCTTCCGTTTACCGCTGACCATTCGGAAAACACAATCGGTTTCCCGGCATCATCAACAGCCTTCAATGTAAGCGCGTCCCCCCAGAGAATATTCCGCCCAAGTATGAATTTCACGGAGTCTCGGCATTCATTTTTGCATTTGTCTTTGTAAATGCGCGTATATTGCTTGTCGAAAATTGAGAAAAGCCGTTCCCTCGTGCTCTGAACGTTATCTTCCAGAATATCAATACCGTAAATACTTGAAACGGCAATCACGGCATTGCGCTCATAATCAAGCTGGCATTTCTTATATCGCTTCTCAACTATGGCCAGTTTGCGCGCGAGAATTTCGGCAAGGAAATTTCCGTGTCCGCATGCGGGCTCAAGAAAACGCGAATCAATTCGCTCCGTCTCCTGCTTCACCAGATCGAGCATGGCATTTACTTCACGCGTGGAAGTAAAGACCTCGCCGTGATCAACCACGCGCTGGCGAGATCTTACCTGATTTGCTGCGGTGTCTGTTATTGTTGTTTGGTCTTCCGGCATTTTGCCTTTGCCTTTCCGGAACGCACCCATTTATCAACTTCATCTTTCTTGAATTTCCAGAGCTTACCGACCTTATGGGCAGGGATGCCTTTTCTGGAAATCCAAGTATATATCGTTTCCTGCTTCACACCGAGGTACGCAGCGATTTCAAGCACAGAAAGCCATCTATCATCATCTTTCATGCGGGCGTTTCCTTTTGGAGTTCGGCAAGTTGTTTTTGCTCAATCTTTCCTTCTTTTTCGTCGCGTGTCTTAGTCATAGCGTTCCATATCCACTGGAAATACCACGCTATCTCTTCTTGCTTGTTTTGGGAAGAGTCAATTTCATGGGTAAATACCTCTCCTGCTTGCGTATGATACTCAAACTGGACGCTACATCGCTTGGCGATGAGTGGTTCCCCGCGCATGTCAGCACTCAGGTAGTACCATGTAGCTTCCGACTGTGCAGGAATCTCAATACCTGTTCGAGTCTTCTGTGTGGTCTGTTTGTCCAGTTTATCATCTGGATTATGAAAAAGGATAAGACGACCTCCGCCGGGGTGTCGAAATGCGACTTGCCGGATAACGACGGGCTGAGATGTTGTGTTTTGTAACGTCACTCCGATGTAATTCCGGTCTTTAAAGTCGATGCGTGAACCGTAGGTGAACGTCATGCCATTGAGAGAAGAAATGATTTCATCACGTTTCGCGTCTGCCGCCTTGCGTTTCTGCCACGCTTGAATACGGGGATAAATAAAGAGTTGCCAGACGAGTGCACTTGCACCAAGTAAAGCGGCGGTTACAACACCAACGATGATCTCACCAGTATATTGGGCGAGGAATCCGGTAGACGAATCGGACGTTGCAGATTCTGCTATGTTTGCCAGAGTATTTGTCATTTTACATGCTCCAACCAACTATATATGCAAATACATATCGAAAAACAAGGAAATAACAGGGTTCAATTATGGGGTGTTGTTCTGAGTCTGGAAAGCGGAGCATTCCCGAGCCCGGAACCGACGTAGAGAGCGCCGAACGGAAAGCGAAAGAAACGGTCAATTTGGCTGTGGGAACAGACAAATTGAGCCAGCTATGGGGAAAAAGGGTGAATTCGCCTATTGGCGAAGAGGGAAAAACGGGCCGGAAACCGAAGGCTGAAGGTGGGGTTCTCCCTATATAAAGAAAGGTGATCACAACGTGATCTACCATGCAAGCAGGACACAGGGAGTTTTGTTTCTGAAGCCAGCTGGAAGAAACAACACTCTCTGTGTCGGTTGCTTGAATTCTTTAGCAAACAAGAAAGCTGTTCTGTGTAACATGCCTGCTATGTTGTTTGCTTTCTTAGCGGCGGTAGCCGCAAGAGCGGACGGAACGGCCGCTCTGCGCCGTGGCGCATTCTGGATTCACTTTTCTTTCTGTTTTTGTGTGGCCTGATTTGAGAACAGCTAATAAGTCGAGTTTCCCGGCTCGCAAAGCCGGAGAACTCGACACCATGGAGTCCGACAGGACGACCCGGAACAAAGCCTGAGTCATGCAATGACACGGTGCATGTTCCGCATAGATGCGCGGAAGCGCAAAGGGGAAGAAGCACAGATCCATGACAACTTGTTGGCGTGGTCTGTGGCGGGGCCGCCGTGGGAACGGCGGCGGGGATGGGGTTGGCATGAGGTTGCTCCGCAACCGGAATGCCAACGGGGTATGTTCCCGACGAGCCGAAGGCGAGGAGGACCGGAAGGATGTCGTTCTGGTTGATTCCTTAGTCGGAATTGTCTATAAAGTAAGTGCGGACCGACGAATGAAGTGGCCGCCATAAAAAAGAAACGGTCATTTCGTGCGCCGGTTCGTCAAGTGGTGCGGCGAGACACCCATGCAATACCGGGCAATCACCCATTGATGACGAATCGTCGTATTCAGAAACCCATGCTTCTGCCAGCGTCGGGCGCAGGTAACTATATAGAAAAGATGGCCGATGCTTCAGATCCATTGAATCCATTAATTCCTGTGCGGTCATAGTGTCTGTTATGCAGGCTTTTATTAGTCTTTTTTCCTGTTCGGTAGCTTGTTCGGCAGCTTGTTCATCTAAAGTTATAAACCCTTTATCCTCAATGACTTTCTTTCTGATAGTAACACCGAACAAGCGGCCATCCTTATCATCCCCCAACTCTATATCCGGCCAGGCATCCAGAGCCCGCGGTATTCCAGATCCCAGCCCCCGGTACGGCAGAATATTCTTGGCCACATATGAGGCAAGAATGGGGTTGCGTATGATAGAGTTTCCCGTCTGTATTTTTGCCACCGTTAAATGGTTTGGCAAATCGCCTGGACTGATGATTTCCAGCCGATTTGAGAACATCATAATACGGATGGGGGCATTAATCATATAATCTCTATGTACCAAGGAATTTACCAGCAATTCTTCGAAAACAAGCCTTGGTATCTCTGGTATGCCGGGAGTATTAACACCCTGGCCTCCCTGTACCTTATGCAGGTTACGCATGATAAAACTCATGGCCGTGAAACTGGGATGTCAGGCAATCTCATCTACTGACAGCCATCGTTCAGTCATTTCTCTATTCCTTGCTACAGTGTGGGTGCATGAAAGCAATAGCGCTTCGGTCACATCTATCATGAATACCCCCCTCAGTCAAAAGAATTGACCGGATTTGGCCGGGAAGAGCTGGAACATTGG
>CAYTRK010000002.1:0-31993 GCA_964440205.1 uncultured Victivallaceae bacterium | reverse complement strand
CAGTAATCCCGAAATCGTAGAGAAGATGACCGCCAGGCTCGAAGAACTGCTCAAAACCCGGCGCACAAGATAATCCCAGGCATGCCTAACCCGCATATCTCACAAAATTCCTGTTGTGAGATATGCGGAATAAGAGAATTCTCCCGTCATTCTACGGAATAACCCGATTGCCTGGTTTCAGTGCCGCGGTCACAATAGGCGCGAAACAAGTAAAACACCCGCCCGAAGGGGGCGGTTGAAAAAGGAGTCAATTATGTCCGTAAGAAAAGCAAGCGCCAGATGGATCGGAAATCTCAAAGAAGGCAATGGAAAGATCCGCATAGGAAACGAAGAAAAACCCTACTCCTTCGCCTCACGGTTTGAAGAAGGCGACGGGACCAATCCAGAAGAGTTGATTGCCGCGGCGCATGCAGGATGTTTTTCCATGGCGCTTTCCCTGGGTCTGTCAGAAGCAGGGCATACACCCGAAAGCATTGAAACAGAGGCCAAAGTACACCTCGACCCGGCCAACGGTGGATTCGCTATCTCTACCATCGAATTGAATACAACCGCGAATGTACCCGGCATAGACGAGGACACGTTTCAGAAGCAGGCTCAGGATGCCAAGGCCAACTGCCCTGTTTCAAAAGCCCTGGCCGGATGCGAAATAAAGCTCTCCGCCAAGCGCCGCTAGCCCGCAAAAATTATGTGATACCCGATCGTCATCACTACAAAATCCACAATCGCATGGCTTATCCACGGGGCCATCAGACCGCCTGTACGATCATAGAGCCATGCCCACACAGCCCCGCCCACAGCAATTCCCGCCCCGCACACGATCCCCAGCGGCCAGTTGAGAAGCTGCCCGGTAATTATTACATGATGCAAAGCAAACGATGCAGAGGAAACGGCAATCGCGAACCCCCACGCATACACCTTGTTAAGCAGGCCGAAAACAAACCATCGCCAGTAAAATTCTTCTATAAAAGAATGAATGACGGAAAGGAAAACACTGAATATCCAGTACCAGTCAAGAATTCCCAGATGCTCGGCCCGTTCACGCATGGAGTCCGCAGAAGCTTCTACCGTTCTCCCGAGCGGAGTCAACATGGCCGCATATATGAGGGCGCCCAGAATGACGCCGGAGAAAATGCCCAGCATTACCGCCCGTGTTTTGCTTGTTCGTTCCCGCTCAAGACGCCGTGGCGAGCCCCGCAGCGCCAGGAAGTATACAGCCAGAGGCCACGCAATCAGGAAAACTTTTGTGCCAACATAAACAAATCTTGAAACATCCGGATCTTCAATAATCAGGAAGTACAGGAGCGCCGCAACAAACGGAATGCCCAGCGCCGGCATTACATAACGCCGCACGATCTTCTGATATGAATATTCCGCAAAACTGACCATAATGGTTCCCCGGTTACTGGTTTCCGGAGAAAATACCCTATGGCGGCTCCAGCATCAAGCCTCGAGCGCGGATAAACTCTCCCAATGCGCAGATCTTCGCTCCGAGGTCCTGGTTATCGGTTCTCAGCAGCCGGAGAACCAGTTGTTCCCCGACGCCATGTCAGACTCAGGCATTGGGGCACCATCCATCAATTCCGATGTAGCTCAGGCCTGTATGCAGAGCCCTCAGTGAACTGCTTATTCTTCAGAAGCTTCCAGCTTAAGGAGCACATAGCGGGATCCACGCGGTGTCTTGACAAGCAAGAGAACTGAATCTGAGTCCTTGGCTTTGGATATCTCTTTCTTGAACTCTTCGACGCTGTCTACTTCCTGCCTGTTGACACTTGCAATCACCACACCCGGCCGGAGCCCGGCCCTGGCGGCATTACTACCGGTTTCGACCTGCTCGACCACCACGCCTTCCTGCGTATCGTAACCGAATCTCTGCGCAAGTTGTTCTGTGAGCTCGGCGACCGTGAACCCGAGCCGGTCATAAACGCCGGTTTCACCTCCTGTTGCCACAGCCTCGCCCTGTCCTGGAAATTCGCTTGTAGTTGCAGTGATTTCCTTCTTTTCTCCGTCTCTGAAGATGGTCAGTTCCAGTTCAGTGCCCGGAGGATTAGACGCAACACTGTTCCTGAATTTCCCTACATTCTTAACCTTCTTTCCGTTAAGTTCCAGAATTACATCGCCGGACTTCAAACCCGCCTTATCCGCTCCGGTACCTTCCTCAACCTGGGATACAAGCGCCCCATGAGCTTTCTTCAGACCAAACGATTCCGCCAGGGGCGGAGTGACTTCCTGAATGTATACGCCCAGGAAACTCCTGGTTACCTTGCCCTTCTCTATCAACTGATCTTTGATGTTCTTCGCCATATTTATTGGAACGGCGAAACCAATCCCCATGTATCCGCCGGTACGGCTGAAAATCGCTGTATTTACACCAATGACCTTCCCCTCGATTGTCAGCAGAGGACCGCCCGAATTCCCGGGGTTAATTGCCGCATCGGTCTGAATGAAATCCTCGTAATCAGTGATCCCGATATTGCTTCTGCCTTTGGCGCTGATGACTCCAACGGTGACTGTCTCTGTCAGGCCAAAAGGATTTCCGATCGCTATGACCCATTCTCCGACTTCAATAGCCTGAGAGTCCCCGAGTTCGAGGTACGGAAGGTCGTCAGCGTCGATTTTGATAACCGCCACTTCGGATTTCGGGTCTGCCCCTACCTTTTCCGCGTCAAACTCGCGCCCGTCATGAAGCTTGACAGTGATCTCATCGGCGTTGCCTACCACGTGATAGTTGGAGAGAATATAGCCGTCTTCGCTGATAATGAAGCCAGTTCCTGCGCCGCGCCGCTGGAATTCGCGTCCCTCGGGCCGCTGCCTCTGCCCCGGGCCGAAGAATTTTCGCATGAAGTCATCGCCGAAGAGATCAAACGGGTCATTGAAAGGCATGCCCCGCCCGCCGACTTCAACAGTTGTCTTTACCTGTATATATACTACCGCCGGCATTGTTTTCTTCGCCACTTCTGAAAAAGCCTGTCCTGTCTTTTTCAGAGCCTCCAATTCCGGAGTAACCTTGATCCTGGCGGCCTTCTTCTCTGGTTCGGCCTTACAAGAAGGGCATATCCCAAGTGACAATACAAGTATTCCTAAAACCAGCAGTTCTTGTGTAAAAGTTCTTTTCATTTATGTTTACTCCTTTCGTGTTACATCTCTTTCCGGTTTCAATTCAGCATCAGAATATCAGTGGCTCATGCAGATCGTAATAGGGATTATCACTCAAAGTCTGCTTCGAAAAATCTCATCACGCTCGCTTGTGTTCCCCGGCCTGCTCTGGCGGCCACCTGTCGAGAAGGCGCGAGAGCAAACATGGTATCAACATGCAGGTTGCGGCAGAAACCACAACCATACCCGCGTAAATGTTTGATGGCACAGCCCAGTCCCCGAGTTCGCGCCCGCGCTCCATGATTATCATGGTAATCTCAGCGCGAGGAACCATGCTCAAACCAATCAACAGCGACCCGGTCTTCCCGGTTGAGCGAAGAGCCGGAAGATAAGTCCCCAGAATTTTCGCCAGCGCCGCCACGGCAAAGAACACAACACCCAGCTTAAGCCCTGAGGCCAACGCGGACGGATCAATTCGAAGCCCTATGCCAACAAAAAAGAAGGGCGCAAACAAATCATGAATAGCTTCAAATCCCGTGTCAATCTTGACCGAGTCAGGATCCCTGCTGAAAGCCAGGCCCGCAAACAAAGCTCCTATTGCAAGTGAAAAACCAAGCCAGCCTGCCAGCGCGGCAATAATGAACCCTGTCGCGGTGATAAGCAGCGTAGGCGCGTATCCTTCGCCGACTTTCCTGAAAAGGTTGCTCAAAGGCTTCTCCAGATACCGCGAGAAAATCAGACAAACCGCCACAAACAGAGTCAGTTTGAAAACAAACCACCCGCCCGCTTTTGACATGCTCTCAATCAGATCAGCTTCCCGCCCCGCGCCATGCACCATGGGGGCCAGAGCGAAAAGTAGAACCATGAAACCTATTCCAGAGATATCATCGAGTTCGGCTACGTCTATCAGCAACTCCCCATCGCGGCTATTGAGCGCCTTTTTCTCGCGCCAGACATTCATTGAGACCCCAACACTGGTCGCGGTCATCGCCGCAGCAACAAAAAGAGACGGAACCAATGACAGCCCCGCATACGCCCTGGCAATCCAATAACCCGCAACTCCGCTCACAAGGACATTGCCAAACCATATCAACCCGGCCTTTGGCAACTGATCAATCAAACCCCGCAGGTTGCTTTCAAGGCCGATTCGAAACAGAAGCGCAAGGACCCCGATCACTGCCAGAAATTCAAAAACCGGTTCGCCTGCGCCACCCAGAACGCCCCATCGCTCATCACAAATCCTGAGCAGCAGTCCGATGATAAAATATCCGACGAGTCCGGGCATGCCAATTCGCTTCAAGCCGGCTCGGACAAATATATTTACAATAATTACAATTCCGACAATCAGAATTATCAGGGCAAATGTGTGTTCAGTATGAATCATTGAAAATATGAATTCGATCGCTGGTATTTTGTTGACATCATCAGACACCTATCTTCCCAAAGCGCTCCCCTGCCTGTTATCAGGTTTTGCCCGATTTCCAACTTCCAAAAACATTGGCATCGTTCAAATATTTGCTCATTCGGGCGCCACTGTCGCGGCACGAATTGACAAAACTCCAGATTGACGTATGTCTGTACGGCTGCTCCGGCGTTTCACCAATTTGCGCCCCCGCGGCAGCCCTCTCCACGCTCTTCCGCCGGATGGCGGACAGGCTACTACGAAATACTGTGAGATATGCGGGGTAATGGGAAGGGATGGCGTTGCCGGGAACACATGTTCTGGACTAGTGTTCACGCTGAGGTTAGACTCTGCATTATGAAGGTTTTGGTGGTTACTTCGCAGGTGACGTTTGTGCCTCGCAATTATGACGACTTGATCGGCGGGCTTGCAGAGTGTCCGCATGTCGGCGGACTGCTGGCGCTTAACAATAGCAGCGGCGCATTGATGGGAAAGTCGTGCGGGCTGATTGCAGTCGGGGCGAGGCGATTGGGGTGGACGCTGCTGAAAAATCAACTGGGGTCAAGCGCTTCCCGCCGTTCCCGGAGGTACGGCGCCGCCGGCAAGCCTTTCTGGCGGCTTTCGACGGTTAACAGCGCTGAGGCTGTATCGCTTGTCAGAGAGAACGGGTTTGATCTGATTGTGAACGCCCGGACACGCTATATATACAAGGCGGATATACTTGCGGCTCCGTCGCTGGGCTGTATCAATATACACCACGGGCTGTTGCCGGAGCAGCGAGGCACGATGTGCGATTTGTGGTCATTATACAAAGGAGCGCCCGCAGGCTTCTCGATTCACGAAATGACCGAAAAGATCGACGCGGGAGGAATTATCGCAAGGACAACAGTCTCGGACGGATCGGATCGCGATTATCCGGCATATCTTTTGAAGGCGTGCAACAAGGAGCTGGAAGAAGTCAAGGCCGGGTTGCGGAAGATTTCAGATGCGGGGAGAATCGAGACCACTTCGAACTGCCGGACCGAAGACGTGTTTTTTCACAGGAATCCTGATCTGAGGCAGTTGCGTATGATGGTTAAGAGCGGAATGCGGCTATAAGAAAGGAACAGTGATGACAAAGGCGCAGGAGGAACGGATTGGTTATCAGCCCGGTAAAACAGCATCGAACAACGCCGTCAATTATATTGTAAACAACGGCCGTTCTGTGCCGGAACGAACGGCTCTGAAGTGGGTGGATCAATCGGATTTAATTGCCTGGGACAACTCGGCGCAAACACGCTTTCCTCACCGGATTGTTACGTATGGCGGATTCAACGAAAGCATAAACGCCGTGGCAGGCGGATTGCTGGAGCTCGGCATTCGGAAAGGCGACCGCGTTATTATCTTTCTGCCGATGGGTGTTCCTATGTACGCTGCTATGTTTGCCGTGCAGAAACTGGGCGCAATCGCGGTGTTCCTCGATTCCTGGGCGCGCAGGACTCATCTTGGGGCGGGCGCTGAGTGTGTAGAGCCAAAAGCCATGATTTCTCATCATGCCGCCTTCGAACTCGTGAATCCATTGCCGGAGTTCAAAGATATGGATCTCAGAATCATAGCAGGGTCATCTGAAGCAGGGCAGTACGATGCGCGACTCGAAGATCTGCTGGAAAGCGGTCTGAGCGCGCCTATGGCAGCGGTGTCCTCAGAAGATACGGCGCTGATCACCTTCACGACAGGAAGTTCAGGGACGCCGAAAGGAGCTAACCGAACCCATCGGTTTTTGTGTGCGCAGCATGAAGCGCTGTCAAAAGTTGTTCCCTACAACGAAAATGACGTGGATATGCCGGCTTTCCCGATCTTTTCGCTGAACAACCTTGCAAGCGGCGTCACAACATTGCTGCCTGCCGTGGATCTGGCGGCTCCTTCGGACCGTGATGCGGCAGCGATGGTGAACCAGATCCTTAACGAAGGCGTGACCTGCGCTACCGTGTCGCCGTCGATGCTCCGTGGAATTGCCCGTTTCTGTGGTGATAATGCCGTGACTTTACCGGGATTGCGCCGGGTGGTGTCGGGCGGCGCGGCCATCAGCCGTGACAACGTGGCGGATTTCAAGAACATCGCGCCACAGGCAGAGTTGTGGATTCTGTACGGCTCAACCGAGGTAGAACCCATGGCCCATATCGAGGCATCGGAAATGCTGGCCATGCCGGTCAATCCTGATCCCGAAATAGTGGAAGAAGGTGTCAATGTGGGGCATATCAGCGACGATCTGGATTACAGATTTATCCGCATCGTGCGCGGACCAATCAAGCTGGACGAACGCGGGTGGGAAGCCCTGGAGTTGCCTGTCGGCGAGATTGGCGAGTTCATTGTCAGCGGCGATCATGTGTGCCGGGATTACTACAACAATACCGAGGCTTTTCGCAAAGCAAAGATTATGGACAATAAAGGCTGTGTGTGGCATCGAACAGGCGATCTAGGCAGATTGGGCAGTGACGGCAACCTCTGGATTGTCGGCCGGATTCATACCGTGATCAAACGCAGTGGAGACTATCACTTTCCAGTAAGAGCCGAAGTAATTCTGAACCGTTTGCCTTTTGTGCAAAGGGGCGCATTTGTCGGCTTCCCCGATGGTAAGAAAGGAGAATGTACTGCCGTGGCTGTATCGATCCGAAAAAACGCTTGCGATACTGAAACGGCTGTAAACGAGATCCGCCGTGTTTTCAGAAAGAATGAGATTCCGGTCGATGCAATATACGTGGTTGAGGATATTCCGATGGACCCGCGTCATCATTCCAAGGTCGAGTACGACCAGTTGAGGCGGATGATCGAAGTCCAAGGATTAAGGAATCAACTGGATGACTGAGGGAAGCCATAAAAAACGTGAGCCAGGCACGGCGGGTCGCTGGCAAATATTTATCGGCGAGCGGTTTCCGCTACACCTTCATTTGCCTGTGATTGCATTTATCACGGCGGCTAATGGTATTATGGCTGTAAAGGTTCAGGGGCTGATGTTCGACCCGGTCAGGCTGGCCTCGGCATTTGTGATAGCGGCGCTTTTCTTTTTTCGACTGCGCTGTTTCGACGAAATCAAGGACTACAATGTTGACATCAAATTGAATCCAACACGCCCCCTGGCGCGCGGTCTTTTGTCCGTTAGCCAGGTCAGGGTCATGTTTATGGCGCTGACGGGTCTGGAAGTATTGATCGCCGGCGCCCTGGGCATCTCCGCTCTTAGCATGCATTTGCTTGCGATTGCATACAGCTACCTGATGTACCGCGAGTTTTTCATCGGGCGCTATATCAGGCCGCACCTGACAACCTATGCGGTGACCCACACGTTTGTTTCTGTTCTGCTGGGCTTGTCGATTATGTCGCAGATGACCAACCGTTTTCCTGTCCGCTTTCCAACCTCGCTTCTGCTCGTGGCCCTGCTTAACTGGGCGCTTTTCAATGTCTTTGAGTTTTCGCGCAAAACATTTGCTCCGGAGGAAGAAACTCCGGGGGCGGACAGCTACTCACGTCGTTTCGGTCAGCGAGGCGCCGTTGCGCTTTGCCTGGCTCAGGTGGCGGCGGCCGTGTTGCTGCTTTATCTGTTGCCTGCATCCATTTTGAAGCTTCCGGTAAGGTGGCCGGCGCAGGGCTGGGTCGCCCACGGAGCGCTGGCATTATTACCGTTATGCAGCGGTATCCTGTATTCAATATCCCCGTCGCGGCGGTTTGCGGCGGCCTATCGCACGGGGTGTGGACTTTACCAGCTATTGTTCTACATGCTGTTAACATTGCAGGCGGGAGCCGGCCTATGATCGTGCTGCCTCAATCGACAGATGTGTTTGCCAGGCGAGAGTCTGGCGGCAAGGGCTACAACCTCTATTTGCTAAGCGGGCAGGGAGTTCGCGTGCCGCCCTGGGTGGCGCTGGGTCGGAGCATATTCGATCAATTTCTCTCCGAGTCAGAAGCGGAAAACAGTATACAGGATCTGCTGGATGCATACGCAAGTGGCCGTCTGGAACCTGATGCAGTTTCAGACCGGATCAAGCAGGTTTTGATGGCTCCCGACTGGCCGGACGGCGTGGGCGAGCAGGTACAGGCAGGATACCGGCGGATTGCGGGTGATAGCGAAGGGCTGATATCGGTGCGTTCCTCGGCGGCGGACGAGGACAGCGCAACCCATTCGTTTGCAGGGCAGCTTTCCAGCTTTCTATATGTGCGGGGGCTCGAAGAGACTTTACGAAAGGTGCGGGAGTGCTGGGCGTCCAATTTCTCGGCCCGGGCTTTGGCTTATCGGCTGGAGAACGGGCTGCCGATGAAAGGACTTTCCGTTGCGGTTATCCTGCAGAAAATGATCGATCCGGAAACCTCCGGCGTGCTGTTTACGTGCGACCCGCAAGACGGCAGTCCTGCAACTTACGTGGCAAGCGCTGTCTATGGTGTCGGCGAAGGTCTCGTGTCCGGCGCTCTGGAAGCGGATACGTACTGGATTGAGTCGCGCAGCGGTGAAGTGCGTAAACGTGAAATCGTTCCGAAAGAACAGGCATTCCGGCGCGGTTCCGACGGGGGCTGCCTGCCGGAAAATGTGCCGGCCGACCTCCGGGACAAGCCTTGTCTTGATGATGCAACACTTGGCATGTTATACCGCCAGGGAAAGCGGCTGGATGAGTTCTACGGCAGGCCCCAGGACATAGAATGGGCGTTTGACGGAAAGAATCTCTACATACTTCAGGCCAGGCCCGTCACAACGGCTGCCTCGAATGCAAGCGGTTATCCAAACCTGTGGGACAATTCGAATATCATAGAAAGTTACGGCGGGCCCACGCTGCCGTTGTCCTTTACATTTGCACTGCACAATTACAAGGCTGTCTACATCCAGTTCTGCGAAATTCTGCATGTTCCGCCGAAAGTGGTCAAAGATATGGAGCCCTATCTCGGCAATATGCTGGGATGCATTAACGGGCGCGTCTATTACAACCTCTATAACTGGTACAAACTCGTGGGCGTGCTGCCGGGTTTCAGTCGAAACCGTCAGTTCATGGAGACCATGATGGGAGTCAGCGAAGAACTCTCGTCCGAGATTGCCGAGCGAATACGGCCGCATCCCTCATGGGAGACCATGCGGGGAAAGCTGCGGCGGTTTGTGACGGGTGTGTCTTTCGTTGTGTATCATTTCAGAATCCAGCCAATTGTTGACCGATTCCTGTCCGACTTTCAGAAGGAGTATAACGACTTCCGGCATCGCGATTACCGGCGAATGTCGAGTGACGGGATATTGAACGCATACATCGAGATGGACCGGCGCATGCTGAACCACTGGAAAGCGCCGATTATTAATGACTTTCTGTGTATGGTGCATTTCGGGTTACTGAAGAAGCTTACTGAGAAATGGCTGTCGGGTCTTGATGAAAACATTCAGAATGACCTTTTGGCCGGTGGCGGCGAGATTGAAAGCGCCGAGCCGACACGGGTTTTGATTCAGCTTGCCGGCCGGGTGGCAAATGATAAGAAGCTTCGCGAGCTGATTGAGCATACCGATGCTGCCGACCTGATGGAGGCGTTGAACCAGAGCGAGCACCGGGATTTTTACCGTCTGATTTGTGAGTATATAGAGCGATTCGGGTTCCGGTGTATGAGCGAAATGAAGTTGGAGGAAACCGACTTGTTTACCGATCCGCGTTTTCTCTTTGTGTGTCTGAAAAATTACCTGCGCTCGGGTACGGTTGACCTCGCTGCCTATGAGCGCCGCAAGACGGAGTTGCGCATCAATGCGGAGAAACGGGTGCGCTCAAAGCTTCAAGGAATTAAGCGGCTTGTTTACCTGCGCTGCCTGCACCTGGCGCGCAAGGCAATCCGAAATCGGGAAAACACGCGCTTTGCGCGTACCCGCGTCTATGGCGTGGCGAGGTCAATGTTCCAGGCGATGGGTGACGATCTTGCGTCGAAGGGAATCATCGAGGCGCCGCGCGATATCTTCTATCTTACGCTTGAAGAAGTCTTCGGTATTCACCATGGAACCCTGACGGCTTATAGCTTGAAGGATTTCATTGCCCTTCGGAAACAGGAATACGAGCGGTTTGAGTCAGAAGAGCCGAAAAAGCGATTTATGACGCGGGGACCAGTCTACTGGGAGAACAATTTCCTGCGTGAGTCGGCGAAACCGGACGTGCCTGTTGATGCGGACTATGATCTCAAAGGAACACCATGCTGCCCCGGTGTTGTAGAAGGCGTCGTAAAGGTGGTGCATTCGCCATCCGATAACCTGGAGTTGAATGGAGAGATACTGGTCACCCCGAGAACCGACCCCGGGTGGGTGCCGCTTTATCCCAGTGTGTCGGGACTGCTTGTTGAACGGGGCAGTCTGCTGTCGCATTCGGCCATTGTGGCCCGGGAGATGGGATTGCCTGCAATCGTTTCGATCCCGGGACTGGTGGACACGCTTCAAAGCGGCCAGCTAATTCGGATTAATGCCGGAGAAGGCACAATCACGATCATAGACGGCGAAGCAGAGGGCGTCACTGAAAACCACCGGGAAAACTGAACGCGGCCGGTTGCCATAGGCCGAAAATCTGCATGCCCTGCGCATAAAATACCAGCAGGGCCGCAAGCGCGGTCATACCCATTTCAGACGCCGTCCAGAAATGTTCTTCATTCGCGACATCGCTTTCCCGCAGGAACGGGACGCGGATCATCGTAATAACGATGACAACGACCGAGAGAAACACGATAAGAGGCCATTGTGCCGTGCCGACAATGGCCCACGACCCGGCAATAACGGTGAGGGACGTCAAGGTTCCAGCTGCTATTGAGACGGAGAAAAGTCCGCCGCTTCGTCCGGAGAAAACCAGGTGACGCGCCATCGCAAACGCAGTAACCGTAGCCCAGGCGGCAACAAACGGCGCGTAAAACCGGGCGCTTGAATGCGTGGCGTTGGCGGTGACCAGCAAGACCAACGGTATCGCCAGAGCGCGGAAAAGAATTCGCACACGTACCCGTATGATGTGCCCCTCAGACGGCGAGACCATCATCCACATTACCGAATACAGCACAAAGGCAATCAGAACCGGCAACGTCCAGTGCGGCGATCCCAGCGACCATGTTCCGTATGTGAACAGGACAAACATTATTGTCCCGCCTGTATTGAACGTTTTCGTGCGCCGGCCGAAAAAGGCGATCAGGACAAAGAGAAAGGCAAGGCTGCAGAGCTGGAAGACGATTTCGGGGACAGGCTTGGTCGTGATTCGCGTCAGGATTGCGCAGGCGCCGATAGGGACAAAAAGGTTATCTGCCCCGTGCAGCGAAACCGCTTCAAAACCGGTCACCAGCAGTCCGACTAGTAACGATGCCAGGATGCACCGGGTGAATGGAATGTCAGTCATAATGAGCAGTGGCGCAAGTATTACAATAATTGCCATGAGTAGAAAGGACAACGAGCCCTCGATGCTTTTTGTTGAATCGTCGACCTCATAGCGAACGCGTCCGTAAGAGGAGCCAACCAGGGCGGCACACGTGTCGGCAACCGCAAGAACAAGGATAGACGCGACGTAAAACCAGGGCTCGCGGGATGACATCATGAACAGAACAATGATTGCGAGGGGATAATACTCCGCGCCCCGCGATCTTCTTTTCACCAGATGCAGGGAACGGAGAGTTCCGGTCTTTGCCCCGATTGCGAAGATGGCGGTCAGCGTCAGACACATGGCGATAATGACAGTGACGGACTGAATCAGAAAGGGAAAGAAGAGGCAGACGATCCCCCCGCCGAGGTGTACGAGCTTGCGGGTCCATTCCGGTTTCGGGTTTCCTGCCCTCGCCCAGACTTCCGCGCCTGCCAGCAGGAGAAGGAAAGCTGCACACAAAATAGAGGCCCCGATGATATCTGTGCCGACTGGCATCACGTCACCTCTTCCAGGACGAATGCGCTGTAGAAGAATGCCTTATCGGCCAGGAAAAGTTTTTGCGAGCGTTGTTCCAGAGATTGAACCTTTTCCCTCAACGGCGAGGGACACCGTCGCGGAACCAGCATATTCCAATAGGCGAAACGCGCGAGCGGATTGGCCTTGTCCAGAAGCGATTTGTAGATTGCCCTAGCCGTATCGGTATTGACATATTCGAAAATATCCGAGAGGTTGAATCCATCCCACCCGTTGTCGGCGTATTCCTTTGCAGCCTCTTCAATCGGTCCCTGGTGTAGCTGAAGGCGATCCAGGTTGCTTCGAATCGGTTCAAAACGTTCGGGCTGCAAGTACCGGGGCAAGGCGTGTTCCGGAAAGTTACCAGTGAGGATGTAGTTTAAATACGGATTGGAATGCACCGGGACGGCTGTAAAACCATGGCGGGCACGCTCCAGTATTCTGTCGGCAACACTGCCTTCGACGTAGCGGAAGAATTCGGGGTCGCGTCCAAACCGGGCCATCATCCATCGGCTGAAGAAAATCTTGAAACACAAGCGCCACCGAAGATTATTCCAGGTCTTCTCGTAAAACTCCTCCTGTGCACCGACCGGTTTTTCCGTGAGGAGAGCGTCTATATCCCGGCGAGAGTGGATAAGCGGGATGACGCGGGTACGGAACAGGCGGAAATAGGATTCAAATTTGCCGAAATGCACGATTCCGGCCTTTACCTGTTCCGGATTTGCGTCCCAGAAATCGCGCGCCTGTGGCGACAGATCGGATCGCAGTTCATGGTAGGCATCCAAACGGTCGGGCATCGCTTTGATGCCGAGAAAAGCCAGAATTTCCGGGTAGTCCATATTGCGGAAGGCGGCGCATCGTATTTCGACACATGCAAGCTGTGCCGGGCTGAGGTCCGCGGCAACCACCGTGGCGCCTTCCGCCAGCATGGCAAGAGCATTGTCGCCTGCTGAGGCGATGGACAGGATCCGCCGCTCGGGAGCAGGTTGCAGCGCATCACAGAGAATGTCCGCATCTTCCCAGCAATTTGCGTAACGGATGATATCGAAACGAGCCCGTTCAGAAATCTGGTCCTGCCGCATATCGTTCTGTCTCACTCCTGTTCCGGCTTGCCGTGGTGGCGGTGTTCAGCGTGGGCCCTGGCGAACTCGCCAGCGGCCATCGCTCCCATAATGGAGATTTCACCTGCCATCGCCGTAACGGCACATATCTCGGCAAACTTGCGTGCACTGCCTTCACCCCGGCAGCCCATCATCGCCAGGCATTCCCGAGCAGTGGGCAGATGGGTTCCTCCGCCAACGGTTCCGACGATAAGGTTGGGCAGATTGACCGACACGTAAAGATCGCCCTCTTTTGTAAGATCCATGGTCGTCATGCCGACTGAAGCCTCTGATACACAAGCGGCATCCTGCCCGCAGGCAATAAAGATGGCCGCAAGAGCGTTGGCATAGTGCCCCTGGGCGCCTATTGATCCGCTTTGAATCCCTCCGCGCATCGAAACATTTGCCGTTTGAACAAGCTGTGTCGGCTCGACATGAAGAATGCGGCTGACGAGTCGCCTCGGGATGATGACTTCGGCAACCACGAGCTTTCCGCGAGTGGATGTAAAAGCGATCATCGTGGCCTTCTTGTCGCCGGAAAGGTTGCCCTCCAGCAACCAATCGACCGGTGTGACTGGCGCCTCAGCGACCAATTTGCGGCATATGGCTTCCGCGGCGATTGTAACCATGTTCTGGCCGGACGCATCACCGGTGGTGAACTCAAGAACCAGGTGGACTTCTTTGCCGTTGACTGCCATATGAACGTCCTGGAAGGTGCAATGATTCGATGTCTGATTTACGATGTCCTGGAACGAATCAACCCGGCTGACCATCCATGAGAGGAATCTTGCCGATTGACGCATATTCTCGAAATGGAAGCAGGGCGTTCGAGTAATTGATTCAGCCAGGCACATGGCTACGGCTCCGCCGGATTGGCTGATCAGGTAGGCCCCGCGATGGTAAGACGCGACCATTGCCCCCTCAGTGGTTGCCAGCGGGACATAGAAATCGCCTTGGGCATGGAGTCCGTTGATTCTCAGCGGGCCCATGATTCCGATCGGAAGATGAGCGTAACCGATCAGGTTTTCGATATTGCCCTTGATAGATTCCGGCGTCGGGGCGCCGCCAGAAGCTGTAAGGGCATCTATACAGATGCCCTGTTCCTTGAGAAAAGCCTGCCGCCTGCGTAGCGCTTCATTGGACATGTCGTTGCCCGCCGGCACCCTGGGCGGAAGGGGAACCTTCGATGGCATCCGGGGAACCAATTGCCTTGCGACTTCGTCAATTGATGAGTCAGACAGCACGCGTTCAAGAATCTGCCGGGCCTTAGTCTTTGATAACGGCATTGCATCTCCCTTCTCTTGATAAACGTCGAGATGTAGCAGACCATAGCAACTAAAACATTGAAAGACCATCATATTGTAATACCTGAGCT
This sequence comes from uncultured Victivallaceae bacterium, assembly GCA_964440205.1. GTDB lineage: Bacteria > Verrucomicrobiota > Kiritimatiellia > UBA8416 > CAYSRM01 > CAYSRM01. The sequence continues at coordinate 17,140 of CAYTRK010000002.1, read as the reverse complement.
TATGTTCGGCAGTTGCCGAGTTTGCCCCGGCAGCCCTCTCCACGCTCTTCCGCCGGATGGCGGACAGGCTACTACGAAATACTGTGAGATATGCGGGGTAAGGCTTTTCGAGCCGGATACTAATGTCACCACTGATATGAAGAACCCAGCATAATTTGGGATGCTGCTTAACAGAATTTCAAAATTGTCAGTTACACCACTTCAGGAAAGGAAAAACGGTTCATGCCAGATTCCAACGAGAGAAAACCGAGAAGGCGTTTCGTGGACCTTCAGCACGAACTGGAGGAAGCTTTTTCTTCGCTTATCGACGAGCCATGGGGCCGAGAGGGAAGAGGCGATTGGCATGTGGCCATTGATGTTGCGGAAACAGGAGACGAATACCTGGTAGCCGTCGACATTCCGGGTGTAAAGCTCAGCAACGTCCACATCCACGTACAACCCACCCGAGTTACAGTAACCGGTCGCAGGGAAAAGGCGCATTGGCATGAAACCGCAACGCATGTATGCAAGGAGAGAATCGAAGGAACATTCTGCCGGCGTTTCACACTTGAACACCCCGTAGATCCAAAAGGAATAACCAGCGACCTTGATGACGGCATTCTTAATGTAAGAATACCCAAGAAGAAAATAAATAATGAGGAGAAAACTTGATGACATCCCCTAAAGCCAGATTGCTCAAAGCAAAAGATGTAGACTGGAAAGTCGACACAAAAGGTTTGCATTTCGATAACACGGATAAGCTGGACGCCCTGGAACACGTCATTGGGCAGCCGCGCGCAATGCGTTCGCTTGATATAGGACTGGGCATTGAGCATCCAACATACAATATTTATGTTTCGGGCCTGAACGGAACCGGAAAAAAAGAAACAATTCAGCGCGTGCTGCGGGAGAGGGTAATGGACAAAGCGCCGCCCTCCGACTGGATATACGTTTACAACTTCGAGCGTTCCGACAACCCGATAGCCGTCGATCTGGAGGCGGGAAAGGCTGTCAATTTCCAGAAAGATATGCAGGACCTCGTGGAACAACTGAAGTACGAACTGCCCAAAGCATTCCGTAATGAGGATTTCAGCAGGCAGAAGCAACAGATAGGCCGCAAATACGAAAGGGAAAACGAGAAGTTCATGAAGGAACTTCAAAAGGAGGCTAAAAACAAGGGCCTTACTATCCAGCGCGCGCCCAATGGGCAGGTCATGGTAATCCCGCTCAAAAAGAACGGCGAACAGATGACCCAGGAGGACATTCAGAACCTGTCCGAAAAAAAACGGGAAAGAATAAACCAGAGCGAGCGCGAACTGGCGCAGAAAATCGATACCTACATGTCCCACGGGAACGAACTGCGAAAGAAGCTGGGAGGCGAAGTCAAGAAGGTAGAGAAGGATTATGCCGAACAGATTGTCAACCCGTTAATCGAGGAGCTTCGCAATAAATACGAGCACGAGAAGCTCGGCAAGTGGCTGGACAAATTGAGGGAGCATATCCTGGACAACCTTGAGGATTTCCAGCAGCAGGAACAAGGCGGCCAGATGGAGGCCATTCAGCAAATGATGGGGGGCGGCAGTCAAGGTCAGAAGAAATTTACCGAATATCAGGTCAATGTACTGGTAGACAACAGTAAACTCGAACACGCTCCGGTAATAATTGAGGACTCTCCGAATTACAAGAACCTGTTCGGCACTACCGGCGGCGTGGTAGACCGCTTCGGAAGAGTAGTGGGCGACTTCACAAATATTCGCGCAGGCAGCCTTCTCCGGGCCAACGGAGGCTATCTGGTTCTCAATCTTCTTGAAGCTCTCTTTGAACCGCTGGTTTGGAAGGAATTGAAACGCACTCTCAAGAGCGGTTCGGTCGAGTTTCATGCCTATGATCCCCTGGGAGTGTTCACGGCTTCGGCCATAAGACCTGAATCAATACCTCTGAGGGTCAAGCTGGTAGTGCTGGGTAATCCACTCCTTTATCACCTCCTCTACCTCTACGACGAGGATTTCGCCGAAATTTTCAAGATCAAGGCCGATTTCGCCGACGAAATGGATTTCTCCGCCGAATCACCGCAACAGCTTGGCCAGTTCATTCAGAAACTGAAGCAGAAGGAGAATATCCTGCCCTTTACTTCAACCGGCGTAGCCGAACTTACTCGAACGGCTGTCCGGCTCGCAGGTCACCGCAAAAAGCTGACCGCCGAATTCAGCAAGCTGGGCGATATCGTAAGGGAAGCCAGTTTCTGGGCCAGGGACGACGGCAAATCCAAGGTTACCTCAAAGCATATACGCAAAGCAGTGGACGAAAAAGTATACCGCTCAGACCGGATCGCCGAGAAAATCCGGGAACTGATTGAGGAAGGCACCCTCATCGTCAATATGGAGGACAAGGTTACAGGACAGGTAAACGGACTTGCCATAATCAACCTCGGCGACTACGCCTTCGGCAGACCATCCAGGGTGAGCGCCAGCGTGGGGCTGGGCGCTTCGGGGGTCGTTAACATCGAACGCGAAAGCAAGTTGAGCGGCCAAACTTATGACAAAGCCATGCTCATTCTCGACGGATATTTGCGCAATCAATATGCACAGAAGCGCCCCATATCGCTCTCAGCAGGAATAGCCATGGAACAGAGTTACGGAATGATCGAAGGCGACAGCGCGTCGGTAACCGAGCTTGTATGCCTGCTCAGCGCAATCGCCGGAACCCCAGTTCGCCAGGATATCGCAGTTACAGGCTCTGTCGATCAATGGGGCCGGGTTCAACCTGTGGGCGGCATAAATGAAAAAATAGAAGGGTTTTACGATACCTGCAGACAGGTCGGACTAACAGGTTCACAGGGAGTGTGCATTCCGGAACCAAACGCGAAACACCTCATTTTGAGACCGGATGTTGTCGATTCCATCAAGAAGAAGGAGTTCAGCGTCTGGGCAATACAGACAGTCGATCAAGGCATTGAACTCCTTACTCAAGTGAAACCCGGAGACGTGGATACAGAAGGAAGCTTTCATGGAAGGGTTGACAAACGCCTTAGAGAAATGGGCGATGCGCTGAAGAAACAGGGCGCCGTACCGTCGCCGCAAGCGCCTCACGCAATCGAGCAACAAGCCCCCGGCAATAAAGACCCCCGCCCGCCCCTGCCGGGCGGCGGTGAAGGTCGGGAGCAGGAAAGGAGTCTCAGATGTTCGGAAAAGGCATAAAGCTTTTCAAAATTTTCGGCTTTGAAGTCCGGATAGACGCAAGTTGGCTGATCCTCGCGCTGCTGGTCGTATTCACCCTGTCGCGTGGATACTTCCCTCAGAAGTTTGAAGATCTAAGCTCTACCGCATATGTCATAATGGGAATTGCGGGCGCCATCGGACTGTTTTTTTCCATTGTAATCCACGAGATGATGCATTCGCTGGTGGCAAGGCGTTTCGGCATTTCAATGAAGGGCATATCGCTTTTCATGTTCGGCGGCGTGGCTCAGATGGAAAACGAGTCCAGGACGCCAAAGGGCGAATTCTTCATGGCTATCGCAGGTCCACTGGCCAGCCTTGTAGTCGGCGGCCTGTTCTATCTTGCATACCTCGGAGCCGAAACCATAAATCTCCCGCAGGTCAGCTCCGGAGTGTTGGAATACCTGGGTTTCATCAATGTGATACTTGCGATATTCAATCTTTTGCCCGCTTTCCCGCTTGACGGCGGACGGGTTCTCAGATCGGCGCTGTGGGGATGGAAGAAGGATCTCAAGTGGGCCACTCATATCGCGTCTGAAATAGGAGCCGGGTTCGGAACCGTGTTGATCATCCTGGGTATTTTTGCGGTTCTGGGCGGTAATTTTGTTGGAGGATTGTGGTGGGCCTTGATCGGAATGTTTCTGCGGGGAATCTCCCACGGGTCGTACCGCCAGGTTGTGATGCAGCAAACGTTGGGCGGCGAACCGGTGCGCCGCTTTATGAAAGAGAATCCGGTTACTGTTCCGCCGGACCTGACACTCGATAAGGTAGTCAACGACTACATTTATGAACACCACTTCAAGATGTTCCCGGTGGCCCGGGACGGCAATGTCAAAGGCTGCATAACAACTAAGCAGATCAAGGAAATCCCTAAAGAAGACTGGCCCGACAAACAGGTGTCTGAAGTAGCCGTGGAATGCTCGGACGTGAACACGATTGCGCCGGACGCGGACGCAACCGAGGCTTTATCCGCAATGAACAAGTCCGGCAACAGCAGACTCATGGTAATCGAAAACGGCGAACTTAAAGGGATAGTCGCATTAAAGGATATGCTCAAGTTCCTTTCGCTTAAGCTGGATCTGGAAGGAAGCAAAGCCGAAGCACAGGATTTCAAGAGACAAATAGGAGGCACAGAATGAAAAAGTATAAATACCTTATAGTCGGCGGCGGAATGACGGCAGACGCCGCGGTCAAGGGCATCAGAAAAGTGGACGATAAAGGAGAAATCGGCGTAATAAGCGCTGATTCGGACGAACCCTATGCCCGCCCTCCCCTTTCCAAGGGATTGTGGAAAGGCAAATCCCTGGACGATATATGGCTGGGAACAAAATCAAGAGGCGCAGAGATGATCCTTTCCCGCACAGTTGTTTCTATCGACACTAGCGCCCGCGAAATAGAAGACAACCGGAACGACAAGTACGGTTACGAAAACTTACTTCTGGCGACCGGAGGAACTCCCCGGAAACTTTCTTTCGATTGTGACGACACAATATACTACCGCGCCGCATCAGACTACAGGTCTCTGCGTGATATGTCGGAAAAAGGCAGGAGCTTTGTAGTCCTCGGCGGCGGGTTTATAGGATCGGAAATTGCCGCGGCTCTGACGATGAACGGCAAAGAGGTTACCATGGTCTTTCCTGAAGCCGGTGTCTGCAGCAGAATATTTCCCCTGGAACTCTCTGAAACGTTGAACGAGTATTACAAGGATAAAGGGATAAACATCATCTCGTCCTGCAAGCCCTCGGAAATAAAATGCGAGGACGGAACATTTTCTGTGCGCCTCGAAAACAGCAAGAGGCTCACCGTGGACGGGGTTATAGCGGGCATCGGCATCAAGCCCAACACTGAGCTTGCAGCCGATTCCGGCCTGCAAGTCGAAAATGGAATCATCGTGGATGAACAACTCCACGCAGGGCAGGAAGATATCTTCGCAAGCGGTGACGTCGCAAACTTCTATAACCCCCTCCTTGACACCAGGATCAGGGTAGAACACGAAGATAACGCGCTGACGATGGGTGAAACAGCCGGAAAAAACATGGCGGGAGAAAATCAGCCCTACTATCATCTGCCATTCTTCTATTCAGACCTTTTCGACGCCGGCTACGAAGCTGTCGGCGAAACTGACTCATCACTCGAAACTGTCACCGATGTAAAAAAGCGGGACGACAAAGGTCCGGTATTCTACATGGATAACGGCCGGGTACGGGGCGTGGTCTTCTGGAACATGTTCGGCAAAGTTGACGCCGGAAGAGAACTTATTGCAGCGCCCGGCCCTCACTCCGAAGACGGCCTCAAAGAATGGGCGAAGGAAAGGTTGAGTTAGCCTGAACAGATCAGCCCTGCGCAACCCTGCTGGTATAGTTCCGGACAAAATGCTGCACTACGTCTTCGCAGGTTACATCATGAATGGAAGAATCCGCGCTGCTGCGCAGCATTTCCTCCACTGTAATAAATCTCAGGCCGCCTCGCTGCCGGAACCTCATCTCCGAGTAAGGCATTATGCCGTTGGGGAACGGGCGTCCCTGCAAGCGGTAGGTAAATTCTTCATCCTTGCCTTTCAAAACCATTATCGTGGCCGATGTTTCTGAATTCCTGATGTTCGTAAGCCTGGCATATTTCCTAAGCTCGCCGGAAATTTCAGCAAAAGCTGGCAAAGCCACGTTCTCAATGAACGCAGCCATTTCCGAAACATCGCGGTTGGCAGGCTCTGTCTTCTTCTCTCCAAAAAAGCCGCCCAGAGTATTTTTCCATTGATCAGTCATAATTGCGGTCACAATACCACCATCACCATCCTAACGCAACATCCGCATTCAGCAATGTGAAGTATTTCCTTTCAGATCGACCGCTATCCCCCTGTGCCATTCAGAGCATCAACATGGTGTGCGCCCCCGGCCGAAGAACCGGATATGGATCTACAGACGCCATTAACATTGACAATCGCTGTTCCGCTTTGCAATAATTATTCAGTAGAGCGGGCGCTGCAAAGGACAAAGGAAGGATAAGCGAGCTACCGCCTGCAACTGCAAGTTCAAACTTGAAGGTACACATGGAAGGCTCAACCAAGGCAGATCTGAGGAAAGCTCTCCGTGACATGGAAGAGCGCGTCAAGGAGCTCGAATGCATATACGGTGTGTCCGAAGTCATTCGCAAAGGCGATTCCCTTGACAGTATATTTCGCAGAGTCGTTTCCCTTATTCCCCCCTCCTGGCATTACCCGGAAATCACACGGGCCCGGATTCGATTTGAAAACAGTGAATTCGTGTCAGAACCTTTCGAGAAAACACAATGGAGTCAGTCAAGCGACATTGTCTGCGAGGGCGAAAAAAAAGGCAGCGTGGAAGTCTTCTATACTGAAGAACGCCCCCAGCTTGACGAAGGTCCGTTTCTGCAAGAGGAACGCAATCTGCTCGACGGTATTGCCAGGTCTCTTGCCGAAGCTGAAGCCCGAAAACGCGCCGAGCGCCGCCAGCGTCACCTCGAAGCTCTGCTCAGGTCCATCCGCAATGTAAATCAACTCATCGTCCATGAAAAGAACCGGGAGCGGCTGATACAATCGGCGTGCCAAAACCTCACCAGTGTGCAGGGCTTTGACGGCGCCTGGATTATACTTATCGACAGACTGCCTGACAAAATACAGTCAGGCCAGTCAGGTTTCGACAATCATGCTTTTGACCCCATGGCAAAGCTTGTTCGAGATGGCTGGCTGCCGCCATGCTGTCACCAGGCAGATGAACAGGGCGAGGTGGTCTGTACCCATAATCCCGGCAGCAAATGCGGTAACTGCCCGCTCCGATCCTTTTACGGAGGAAACGTCGCAATGACTTCCGCGTTGCGTTACGGCAAGTGGTTTTACGGATATCTCAGCGTTTCGATTCCCGATGAGTTCGCTGATATAGAGGAAGAATCCGATCTCCTGGCAGAGATTGCAGGCGATATTGCATTTGCATTGCGAGGAATTGAGGAAGAGGATGAACACAGACAGAAAGACCGTAAGCTGTCCTCGGCGCGGAAGTTCCTCGATACGGTCGTGGATATGAGTCCGTTTCCCTTATGGGTTTCGAACCCCGAGGGAACTGTAGTGCGGACCAATCGAGCCTTGTGCGAAACGCTGACTTTAACGGATGATCAAATCACAGGGAAATACAACGTCTTTAACGACGCCAACCTGTCAAACGCCGGTGTAATGCCCGATGTGAAAGCTGTCTTCGAGGAGCGCCGTCCAGCGCGCTTCGAGCTACACTGGAAAACTGGACAGGTCTCAAACGTTGATTTCAAAGGCGGACGCGACCTGTTCATTAAAGTGGCGCTGTTCCCCATTGTGGACGTCACCGGCAAGCTTACCCATGTGGTCTGCCAGTGGTCGGACATCACTGCTCATAAACAAACTGAAGCAGATCTGCAAAAAAATGAACAGAAATACCGCTTTCTTGTTGAAAACACCAAGGATATAGCTTACTCGACTGACGCGGAAGGAAAGCTGACATTTCTTGGTCCGCAGGCCATGAGATATGGCATTGACCCTGAAAAGGCCATTGGCAGAAACCTCCTGGAATTAGTTGCCCCGGAGGACAGCGAATATATTGCCGAACGCTTTCAAAGAAGCATGACCGACGGAGATGAAAACCCGACAGAATTCAGGATAGTGGATCAGCAAGGCAAAATATACTGGTTCGAGGAAAAGGGCTCCGTTATCTATGACCAGTCCGGAAACATAATCGGTATTTCGGGAACACTTCGCGATATCACGGAACGCAAGGAAGCCGAGACAGAGCGAGCCAGGAGCTGTAAAGAACTGGAAAGCGCCGTTGAGAGACTGAAAAGGGCCCAGAAACAGCTTGTGCAACAGGAACGAATGAATGCTTTGGGTCAAATGGCAAGCGGAGTTGCACACGATTTCAATAATGTCCTTATGCCTATAGCCGGTTTTACGGAAATTCTGCTTTCCGACCCCGAGTCTCTGGACAACCGGAAAGAAGCGCTTCACATGCTGAAAATGATCAATAATGCAACAGAGGATGCCAGGCAGATTGTGCGCAGACTGAGGCACGTATACAAGGACGTTGAAACTGAATATGATCTACTGGACTTGAGGAAAGTGCTGGAGAGTTCGGTTTCCCTCACCATGCCAATGTGGAAAAAACAGATGCGCGCGGAAGGTAAGAATATTAATATAGGAACGGAGTTCGAAGATATTCCGCCAGTCAACGGCAGCGCCAGCGAACTGCGCGAGATGTTTACAAATCTCATACTCAACTCAATAGACGCAATGCCCGAAGGCGGGACAATCACGCTGCGGCTCATGCCTGTTGGAACCTACGCTGTTGCGTGCGAAGTTGTCGATACCGGCAAAGGTATGGACTCTCAAACTGTTCAACGTTGTCTCGAACCTTTCTATACAAGCAAAGGCACACAAGGCACCGGACTCGGTCTGCCACTGGTCCAGGGAATTGCTGAAAGGCATGATGGAAACATCTTTGTTGAAAGCGCCCCAGGACAAGGAACAACTGTGCGGATTATACTTCCGGCAGCGCGCAATACCGAAGAGGCAACAAGTGGCGAACAGGCGGAGCCTGACCCCCTGCCACCACTGCGCGCGCTGGTTATTGACGACGAAGCCCGATCAAGAGACCTGATCCAGACAGTGCTCGAGACCGACGGTCATGATGTGGCGATCGCCTGCGAAACTCAAAAGGGGATAGATATGTTTCGTAACGGTGATTTCGACATCGTCATCACCGACCGGGCAATGCCGGACATCAGCGGCGATGTCGTTGCTAAAACAGTGACAGAAGAAAAAGCCGGGAACACCAGTCATCATGCTCACCGGATTTGGCGACATCATGAAAGACAGGAACGAAACCCCGCCGGGAGTCACCCGGATCATGACCAAGCCAATTACACTGACAGACCTTCGTCATGTCATGCGAAAAGCTATAAGCGACTCTAAACCCAAAACAGATTCCTGAGAAACCCATAGCATTGTATATGGGTGGAATTAAGATTTTTCGGGTTACGATGTTTTATTTCATGCTGTTTCGTGTTACATATATACCGTGATGAAACAAAACAGCGCACCGGAAGAAACTCAGAACGGTTTACTAACCGAAAAATCTTTGCAACAGCAGAGAGACAATCTTAAGAACATCCTCGACAATATGGCCGACGGCGCCTACCTCGTAGATGAGGAATACCGCATTCAATACGTAAACCCTGCCTTAATAAAAGAATTCGGGGAGCCCGGCAACAGGAAATGCTACGAGTATCTTCATGACAGACATGACATCTGTCCATGGTGCAACAATCAGAAAATACTGTCAGGACAGACAATCCGCTGGCAGTGGTCCTGTCCCGCCAACAACAGAACTTATGATCTTCTCGATTCTCCGGTCCGAAACACCGACGGCAGCACATGGAAACTGGAGATCTTCCGTGATATCACGGAAATGAAAAACAAGGAAAAGGCTCTGCAGGAAAGCGAGGAACGACTGCAGCGCGCAATGGCGGCAGGACAGATCTTCACCTTTGATTGGGACATAAAGACCGACTCCAATGTCCGTTCCGAAAATTGCGCGTCAATCCTGTCTGAGGAACCGGGAACCTGTTGCCGCATCACAGGCAAGAAACATACTGAAAGGATACTGGATGAAGACCTGAAAAGCTTTCAAGAGCTCATCCGTAAACTTTCACCCGAAGAACCGGATTATGAGACCGAATATCGGTATGTGCGACCTGACGGCAAAACCATCTGGCTTGAGGAAAGCGGGCGCGGCGAATTCGACAAAGAAGGAAATCTGGCAAGAGTTCAAGGGATTATTGCCGACGTAAGCGCAAGGAAGGAACTGGAGAACAAAGAAAAAACCGCCGTTGCCGCTCAATCCGCAATCAATACCGTCAATGCAATGGGTGAAGGTGTGGTCCTTTTCAGTCTGGACGGAACAATTGATACGGTGAACCCCGCGGCCGAGCAAATGATCGGGCTCAAGGAATCCGAAGTTGCGGGTCAGAATCTGCGAGACCTGGCGCCTCGGGTAATTCAAGGCGACAACCTTAAAGCCGCAATGAAATCCATAAAACAGATTCAAAAAGGCATAAGGCCCCAATTGCGGCATATCGTAATACATTCTCTTAATTCAATGCCAATAAGCGTAAGTCCATCCGTGAGATTTATAAAATCTACAAGAGGTGAGCCGATAAAAGTGGTACTCACACTCAAGGACGTGACTGCCCTTCATAAAACCAGCGAACTGCTTAGGCAGATTTTCGACAACACACATATGCATATCGCCTACCTTGACACCAGTTTCAATTTCCGCAGGGTGAATCGCGCCTACGCCGAAGCTCTCGGGCATCCGCCTGAATACTTCCAGGGCAAAAACCACTTTGAACTTTTTCCCGACGAAGAGAATGAAATCATATTCCGTAAAGTCCGGGATACCGGCGAACCGTTTACGGTATACGAAAAACCATTTGAGTATTCCAACGGGCCCACGACTGGAATCAGCTACTGGGACTGGAGCCTCCGCCCGGTCAAGAACGATCAGGGAGACGCAGACGGTCTTCTGCTCTGCCTTATTGACACCACTGAACGTGTACAAATGCGAGAACAGTTTATCGAGAGCCAGCAGAAGTACCGTGAACTTGTGGAAAGCGCTAACAGCTTCATAATGAGAATAACCCCGGACCATATAATCACCTTCTTCAACGAATACGCGCAAAGCTTTTTCGGTTATACCGCCAGGGAAGTACTCGGCCACAGCGTGCTGGAAACCATAACTCCCGAAGTTGATTCTTACGGTCGCGACCAGACGCTAATGACCAGGCAGATAACCGCTAACCCTGAACTCTACGGTTCCAACGAAAACGAAAACATGCGCAAGGACGGAAGTCGAGTATGGGTGCACTGGTCGAACCGCGCCATCCGGGACCAGCGCGGAAATGTTACAGAGATTCTCTGCGTAGGAAACGATGTGACCGAAAGAAAGCGCCTGGAAAAAAAATCCAAACGCTACCAGGACCGTCTGAGGGGCTTAACCGACAGACTCATACAAACCGAGGAACAAGAAAGACGAAGATTGGCTACACAGATTCATGACACCGTTATCCAGACCCTGTCTCTGTCGAACGTAAGGCTGGGAGGAGTACGCTCAAAACTGGAATCAGAGGGCATGGAAGAGCAGACAAAGAGAATTGACGGGATCCGCAGGCTTCTGGATGAAGGCATAAAAGAATCCCGCAGACTGATGGGAGAACTGGTGCCTTCCCTCCTGTATGAATTAGGCCTTATTCCCGCATTGAGAAACCTGGCTGAAAAGCAGCATGAGCTGGATGGAACACCCATTCATGTGCTGGAGGAAGGAGACATTGAGCCCCTTGACGATGCCGTTCGAGGCCTTCTTTTTCAATGCGCTCGAGAGCTTGTCATGAACGCGCTTAAGTACGCCGGTCCGTGCGAGATTACAATTTTTGTTGTTCGTAACGCAGAGGGACTGGAACTCGCAGTCAGCGATACCGGAAAAGGATTCGAACCATCCAGGCTCAACAACCACGCGGCAAATCATGAAGAGGAAGGCGGCTTCGGGCTGTTCAGCATCCGGGAAAGGCTTGAAGGGCTTGGCGGGAAACTTACAATTGATTCAGAGCCCGGAAGCGGAACCAGTGCAAAAGTCCGGCTACCTGCCGAAGGGCTGGAATGATGACTGCCTTTTCGGTCTGCCCTCAGCGCCTCACCGAATCATAGACAATAACCGTATCGCATTTCGTTGATATACTGCTTTTCGAGAAACAAAATCAGGGAGACACTGATATGCGCAGTCCACTGAGAAGTGTACATTGTAGCCAACAAATTTTGCGGAAGGAGATTAATGAAAGAATATCCGGCCTCATGGCGCATTATCCTGATAGTCGCTCTTGTGTCAGGCACAGGGTGCGTCTCCATCCCGCAAAAAGAGAGTTTTCGTTCATTTGAAGACTCTGTGACCCCTCAAATCGACAGCGTCGCGGGCCTGTCCAGGCTCAGCCCGGGTGAAAAAAGAACCGCTGCGGCAATCCAGGCCATGCTCCACAAACCTCTCACCGCCGAAACCGCAGTACGGATAGCCTTGGCAAACAATCGGCGGATACAGGCAGGATACGAGGAACTGGACATGGCTGCGGCAAGACGCGTTTCCGCGCGACTCCTCAAGAATCCGGAAGCGGAAGGATCTGTGATATTTTCTGAAAACAACCCCGACAAGGAGGTAGTCGAACTTGAGGCGGAAATTGATGTGCTCCATATTATCCTTCTCCCGAAGAAAAGACGAATAGGCATGGCAGATTACAGGGAAGTCCGGATGGGGGTGGCAAGCGACGTGCAGACACTGGCTTACAATACTCGGACAGCCTTCTATCGCCTTCTGGCCGCAATGAAAAAACTGAAACTGCAGAAGGACACAACATATGCAGCTGACGCTTCCTCGGAAATGTCGAAAAGGCTCCGGGACGCAGGCAATATCAAAAAACTAGCCAGGCTGAACCGGCAAGCAGGGAAAGAGCGATCAAGCCTGAATGTCATGGCCGCAGAGCTTACGGTGACAGAAGCTCGAGAGGAATTAAACGTCCTCATGGGGCTGGACCGGACGCATACCAAATGGAAGGTTTCTGACACAAACATGCCGTCCGTCGACCGCGTTCCCGCTCCCGAAAAGGCGTCGGAAATAGCGCTGGAGAACAGCCTGCAACTGGCCGTAATTGAAGAGCAAATACAAGTTGCCGCCCTCAAACTGGGAATAGCGAGGATTGAATCTGTGATTCCCCGGCTTCATCTTGGTGTTGCTGCCGAACGGGAAGATGACGGAACCTGGTTTACAGGCCCGAAACTGGCAGTGGAAATACCGATATTCGACTTCGGCCAGGCCGGGCGTCCGAAGGCTAAGGCTGAGATCAAAAGACTGCAGCACGAGTTCGCGGCAACGTCAATAGAGATCAGCGCGGCTGCACGAAAGGCAGTTGAACGAGTACGCACAGCAGATAACAGGATCAAACTCTATGAGGAAAGGCTTCTGCCTCTCCGCAGAAAAATCACAAAACAGACTCAACTCCAGTATAATGCAATGCAACTTGGAGTATTGAGGCTTCTTGAGACCAAACAACGGGAGATTGCCGCCGAAAGCCGGTATATAGATGAACGACTCAATTACCTGATTGCACAGGCGGAACTGCAGCAAATACTCGAAGGTCTGATAATGCAGACATCGGGCAGACCCACCGCAATGACATCGCCCCCAGCGATGCAGACAGGAAACGACAACCATTAAGAATCTGAAGGAGCATCAGTTAGAATGAGAACGTATATGGCGCTTTATATGTCCCTGATTTCCGTGTTACTTTATGCCTCCACCATGCCGGCTGCTGCGCAAAAAGAATCGTCACATAAGTCGCCAGTATTGTCGCCCCCGCCGGAAGCGGATCCCCCTCGTCCATGGGCTGAGGCAGCCAACAATCCTCTGCCGCCCGGCAAACCCGGGAAAGATTACACCCCCGCAGTGGTACCCAACGGGACAAAAGCAGAATACAAGGTGATCGATGGAGTGAAGGTCTTCCACCTGATAGCACAGCCTATCGAGTGGCAGGTTGCCAAAGGTCTGAAAATTCGGACATGGGGATATAACGGCACGGTTCCCGGCCCGATGATCGAACTTGCTGAAGGCGACCGTGCCCGGATTTATGTCAGCAATCATCTTCCCGCCCCGACCTCGGTACACTGGCACGGACTGCGCCTGCCTGCCGGAATGGACGGTGTTTCAGGCATCACACAACCTGCAATAAGACCCGGAGAGACATTCAAATATGAATTCATTTTCCAGGACTCGGGAACCTTCATGTATCATCCCCACTTCGATTCCATGACCCAGGAAGGAATGGGTATGACCGGAATGATAATTGTTCACGAGCGCCAGACGGACAAAGAAAAGAGGCCCGACCGAGATTTCGGGATCATGCTGCACGAATGGAAAATCGAAGCCGGGACCGACCGCCCCAACCCGAACGAGATGACCGACTTCAATGTGCTGACTATGAACGGAAAAGCCATGCCTTCAACTGAACCTCTTGTTGCGTCACTTGGCGACAAAGTCTGGATCCGGTACGGAAACCTCAGCGCAATGGACCACCACCCTATCCACCTGCACGGCTACGCCTTCAAAGTGATAGGAACCGACGGAGGATGGGCTGAGGACAAATCCAGGCTTCTGCCGCAGACAACGGTGCTGGTACAGGTCGGCTCGGCCAAAGTGATCGAATTCGTCGCTGACAACCCCGGCGACTGGTTGTTTCATTGCCACATGACACACCACGTGATGAACCAGATGGGCCACGATTTCCCCAATATGATAAGCGTAGACTCCGAAGGATTGGATGAGAGAATACGCGAGCTTATCCCAGGCTATATGACAATGGGAACAGCAGGGATGCGCGACATGACAAGCGCTGGAATGCCCCTTCCGGAAAACAGCATACCCATGCTCGGATACAAGGGGCAATTCGGCCAGACTGTCCTTGGCAGTATGGCCAATATTCTCATGGTCCGAGAAGGCATCGAAAATTATGATTATCCCGGCCCATACGATTTCCCCGATGGGACGGTAAGCCGCAAGGCCTCAAAAGAAGATTTTAAAAGAGACGGCATCAAAGCGCCAAACCTTCCTGAAAACCTTAGAGACATGCAGAAAAAGCAAAAGGAGATGACTCGTAATCGCCATATGAAAAGGGAACATTGAAATTTCAGCCATGAAAAAAGTGAAAACAGCAATTATCGGAGCCGGCAGCGCAGGCTTGTCGGCGCTGAGACAGGTTAAGAGGGAAACCGAGGACTACATACTTGTGAATCACGGTCCGCTTGGAACAACCTGCGCTCGAACCGGGTGCATGCCCTCAAAGGTTCTAATCGAGATAGCGCGCGACTATCACAAAAGACTCAACTTTCAAGAAATGGGGATATCGGGCGCGGACAACTTAAACTGTGATATACCCGCTGCCCTGCAGCATGTGCGCAGACTCAGAGACCGGTTTACCTCAGGAATGATAGATTCCACCCGTAAGCTTGCCGGTGAAAAATTGATCGAGGGACGCGCATCTTTCCTGAACGCCAACTCAATTAAAGTCCGGGATGAAGAGATCCAGGCCGAACAGATTATTATTGCCACCGGCTCAAGTCCGGTATTTCCCGACAAATGGAAACAATTTTACGATCGAATCATGACCTCTGTTAATTTTTTTGAGCAGACCGAGCTGCCCCCCAGAATCGCAGTCATCGGGCTCGGCCCCGTGGGCCTTGAACTGGGACAGGCCTTGAACCGCCTTGGAATTCACGCCCCCGGGTTCAGCCTGTTCGAGACTATAGGGGGAATCACAGACCGGGAAATAAATCGCGAGGCATGCAACATTATCGGCCGGGAGATGACCCTCAGACTTGGCGCGCCGGCAGAAATTGAACAAGACGGGGATTACCTGAAAGTCAGTTCAGGGGATTCAACCGAAACCGTGGACATGGTTCTGCTCGCAATGGGCGCGAAGCCAAACATTCAAGGGCTTGGCATGGAAAACCTCGGGGTAGAACTCAATGATAAAGGGCTGCCTGTTTTCAACCCGGTAACATCGCAAATCGGAGATCTTCCGGTATACATAGCCGGAGATGTCAACGGCTGCAGACCAATCCTGCATGAAGCCCTCGACGAAGGTTTTATCGCCGGAAGAAATGCTGCAACCGGCAACCCCGCCTCTTTTTGCCGCAGGACACCGCTGCGCATGGTGTTCAGCGATCCACAGATTGCTGCGGCAGGCAAAACTCTTGGGAACTTGAAACAAGAAGATATCGTCATCGGCGAAGCCGATTTTTCTCAACAATCCCGCGCCGTTGTCGAAGGAAATAACAAAGGTATTCTTCGCGTCTATGCAGATAAACATTCAGCAAGGATAAGGGGCTCCGAAATGGCGGTTCCGGATGCTGAACACCTGGCTCATATCATTGCCCTGGCCGTTCAAAAAGAAATGACTGTCTTCGAAATGCTGCAGATGCCGTTTTACCACCCGACAACAGAGGAAGGTCTCAGAAGCGCGCTTCGGCAGGCAGCGGTAAATGTTTCAACAAAAGAAAAACCCGAAGAAATGCTACTATGCGACAGCAGGGCCGAGCCGCCGTTGTGCTAGTTTGATCTATTCATCAACCCATAAAATCGGGAAGACTTCAATTGAAATGTAGAAGAAGTGAACCACGAATTGGACGCGAATGAGTTTCAAGAAGAGAAAACATCGATTTTGTGCATAGTTTGGCCTTGCCTCCCGTATTTTCAGGACGCGGGGAACCGCCACTGCAAGGATTCACGAAGTGTTCAATGCCGCAAGCATAGAGGATGCACGGCAGAGAATGGGTTCAAGAGGATAACTGCCGGGGAAATGGAAGCGGATAAATGTTTTGCCCACTTCCACTCATGTGCCAATTTTGAGCAGACGAAGCCTGGCCTATCAAACTGCGCTGCGGAGCGACGTTGGCACAACCGACCACGTTTGACTTCACCCAGCCCGCATAACTCACAGGATTTCGCAGTGAGAGCGTGGAAAGTGCTGATAAGGGGGCGCAAATTGATAAAACGCTGAAGCAGCCGTATAGACCGGCAATCTGGCGTTTTGTCAATTCGTGCCATCACAGTGGCGCTATCCGCGCTCGCAGCAGGAATTTTGTGAGATATGCAGTAAGGCAAGGAGGGATTCCTTTGCCTCCCATGCTTCTTGCAGCATTCTAGTGCTTTCGGTCCGCGGTTCAAGGGAATAGATTGTTAAGCTGTTTTCTCGTTTTACGGTTCTACCTTGCCGCCCAACGGGTGGAGTTCTTAAACCTCGATTTCCGGCACTAAAAATCAACACCTAAGGTCAAAATACACGGTGCTATTCGTGGTAAGTAGTGAAATTGCATT
>CAYTRK010000001.1:0-41228 GCA_964440205.1 uncultured Victivallaceae bacterium | reverse complement strand
GCATTGCGCATTATCCATGTCGCAATGTGGCTCCGGGCAAGCAAAATAGATCCCCTCACATCGCAGGCTGCTCATAGATTCGGTGTCGGCTACTCCGCTTCAGCCATGCTATGGATACTGTCGACCTTTACAAATCCTCCGGCGCGCTACATTTTGTGGATTGCCGGCCTCACCATCGACCTGCTTACACCCGTGTCAACAATATGGATACAGGCCCGGATGCCGAAACTGAGCAGTACACATATCCCGGAAAGGTTCGGCCTGCTTACAATACTGGCGCTTGGCGAATGCGCTGTCGGGATCATAAACGGGGCAACGAGCAGTCAAAACGCGACCTTGCTGACCGTCGTCATTTCAACGCTCAGCCTCAGCCTCGCATTTGCAATATGGTGGGTCTATTTCGACCACATCATCTTTCGCCCCTTCCAGGGGGGTATCTGGTGGATACTGGTCTGGAGCTACCTGCATGCGCCTATTGTCATCTCTATCGCAGCTATCGGAGCGGGTATAACTAACACTGTCCGGTCAGGAACAAATACCATGCCGGATGCAACCCGATGGCTGTTATGCGGGTCCGTGGCTACCCTAATGCTTGCAATGAGCATTATCGGAGCCATCAGCAAGGATAAATACCTCCTGCGCCGAGCAAACATCAAACTGTTTGTCTTCAAAACTGGAGGCGCCGTACTTGCCGCGGGCATCGGCCTTGTCCAAACATCAGCGACCACAACACTAACCCTGCTTACGCTGATAATGTGCGCTCAAATCCTTCAGGGCATTTGCCTCGAAACCACCGAAAAAATGTCAATCAACAAAGATTACGCTATTTACTGACCCCAGATCGTTGTGAGACCATTCATGACATTCCGGATCGGCGTGCCAGGCTCCGTCAATGATAAACTTGTACTCGTGACGCCCCGGCTCAAGACACAGTCTGACGGAATACTTGCCGTTTCCGTAAGAAAGCTTGTCGACTTCCTCATTCCATCCGTTGAAGGTGCCGGCAACGTAGACACTTGAGCCCTTATCGGCAATCACACTGAAAGTCACAGCCTTCCCGTTGTCTTTCTTGCCATCTGCCTTTTTCTTAGAACCTGCATCTGTTTTCTTTTTAGGTTTTGCAACTGTTTTCTTCTTCAGCTTTCCGTCCGCCTTTTTCGCTTTTACAGCCATGACTTCTCTCCTTCTAAAATTTATTTTGACACCAGTTCTATTATCTTCCTCGCAAACATATGGCAGTCCCCGCCCGTCCTAGCCGTCACAAGGTCACCATCCACAACTACATCTTCGTCCACATACTCGGCGCCATACGCCTTTGCATCACCGAGCAGATTATTGTGCACGGTAACGCGCCGGCCTTTAACCAGCTCGGGCAGCGGAGCAACGAGCCACATCCCGTGACATATAACCCCCTTGATTATGTTTTTATTTGCAAATGCCTTTGCAAGAAACTCTGTAGCAGGCGGAACTTTATTGACATCTTCAGTATAGCGAAGCCGATCGGACACCATTCCGGCAGGCACTATTATCGCCGAGTATTCATCGAGGTCTCCGTCGCTGATGTCCTCAAAAGACTCCCCGCATTCAAAGGGCGCCCGATGTTCATGCCCCGTAAATGTGATCGATTCACAGCCCCACAGTCTGGTCATAAAATGAACATCCATGCCCTCTTCCGCAAAGCGCCGTTCATAGTACCATATTTCGGGTTCATAGAAATCAGACTCAATCAATATACCCACCTTCTTAGCATCTGCAGGCATCACTCATTCTCCTTTTTTGTTATTCGATCTGCATCGCGAGTTCACTAACATTAGAGGTCCCGGTTCTGCGGTAATCAAAACGGTCGACCTCGCTCATGGCCAGAAATATTCCAAGCCCTCCGATGTCACGCTCATCAAGGGGCGCTGCCATATCGTCCTTTGTCGGAAGAGAGCTCTCGCGCGGATCAAAAGGCGGAGCCGTGTCTTCCAGAGTTACCACAAATTCATCACCATCGCAGTCAACGGCCACCACAATATCACCGCTGATGTTGTTGTCGGCATAACCGTACTTAATTGAGTTGGTGACCAGCTCGTCGACCGCAAGAATCAACTTGTAGACAGACGGTTCCGAAAGTCCGGCCTCAAGCGCCGAAGCTTTGACAAAGTCTCGAACGGGCGTCAGTGAATCAAGCACCCCGGGAAAAGTCTGCGTCTTCATAGAGACCTCTATTTTGCTATAAGCACAACAACCGAACGGCCTCCGACGAGGTATTCCTTCTGGCTGTCCAGTTTGATTTCATTGCCCACCTCACAAATATCATCAGGTGAGGGCAGGGAAGTATTTGCAAAGTTGTACCATTGCTTGCCATGCGGGGCGCCAGGCAGTTCAAACGGCAGACAATCCCAGTAACCGTTGACAGCAACGTACACTGTATTGTCCTCAATCGATCCGCTCTTGGCATGCTTGCCGTCCATCATAAACGCGAGCACGCGGCAACACCCCGCCCAGTCAGCATTCCACGCCTGCACACCATGCCACGAAATGTCCGGCAGCCCACTGCCGACATAATCACAGTTCCGGGGATGCTCCGCCGGACGAAGCACCGGGTGCGCTCGCCTGAACATGATCATTTTCTTGAAATAATCGAGCAGCTCGCCGTTCTTCTCCACAAGCCCCCAGTCAAGCCAGTTAAGCTCGTTGTCATGGCAGTAAGTATTGTTATTGCCGTATTGTGTCCTGCCCACCTCATCCCCCATCAATATCAGGGGCACCCCGTGGCTGACCATCAGCATTGTTACAGCATTCTTGATCTGGCGTTTACGAAGATCCTTAACGGCAGTATCCTCTGTCTCGCCCTCAACGCCACAGTTCCAACTCAGGTTGTCGTCACTACCATCGCGACCATCCTCACCGTTTGCCTCGTTGTGCTTGCCATCGTAGGAAACACAGTCATAGAGAGTGAATCCGTCATGGCATGTAACAAAATTTATAGAAGCCGTCGGCCCCCTGTTGGCCTGGCGATACATGTCAGGAGATCCCTGTACACGCTGAGCCAGCCTTCCTACCAACCCTTCTTCACCCCTCAGGAAACGGCGCAGGTCATCCCTGAACTCGCCATTCCACTCTGCCCAGCGGCCGTACGAGGGGAACCTCCCCACCTGGTTCAATCCACCAGCATCCCATGCTTCGGCCACCAGCTTACACTTCCCAAGAACCGGATCAAAAGCCAGCGTCTCAAGCAAGGGCGGATTGGGCAGAGGCGCGCCCCAGGGATCCCGCCCCAGTATCGCGGCAAGATCAAAACGAAACCCGTCAATGTGGTACTCGGATGCCCAGTAGCGCAGGCAATCCAGAACCATATTCCTGACAATCGGGTTGTTACAGTTCAGCGTATTCCCGCATCCACTGAAATTGAAATAGTAACCCTCGGGCGTCAACATGTAGTACGTGCTATTGTCTATGCCCCTGAAAGAAATCGTCGGCCCCTTCTCATTACCTTCAGCTGTATGATTAAACACCACATCAAGCATCACCTCGATGCCGTTCTTATGCAGCTGCTTGACCATGTTCTTCAATTCATCGACCTGCATACCTAACATGCCCGTGGCGGCATACCCGGCCTTAGGAGCAAAGAAACCTACCGTACTGTACCCCCAATAGTTGTAATTGGTCTCGCCGGTAACAGGGTTTTCCTTGCTGTTCTCAAATTCATCAAATTCAAAAACAGGCATCAGCTCAAGACAATTTATGCCCAGTTCTTTGAGATAAGGTATCTTTTCCATAATGCCGGCGTATGTGCCGGGATGCTTGACCCCGGAACTGTCATGCCGGGTAAAACTGCGTACATGCGTCTCATATATGATCAGATCCTCGTTGGGTATCTCGAGAGCCCTGTCATCCTCCCAATCGAAATCTTCAAACACAAGCCGACCGCGATGCGGAAACACATTATCCCAGTCGGGCTGCTGCCCCCATTCATCACGCCCACCTATAGCCTTAGCATAGGGATCAAGCAGAATCTTGCCGGGATCAAAACGATGGCCCTTGTCTGGGTCGTCAGAACCTTCCATGCGATACCCGTATTCGATGTCCTCGCAATCCAGGCCGAACACTACCATGCAGTAAACGTTGCCTATGCGAAACGACTCCCTGAAAGGAATTTCCACTAACGGCTTGTCAGCATGTTTCTCGAAAAGAACAAGTGTACATGACGTAGCATTCCTTGAGAAGATAGAAAAATTAACACCGTTCGGAACCAGAGTGGCCCCAAAAGGATACGGCTTCCCCAACCGCAATTTAAACCCGTCGTGTTCGTGAGTAGGATAAAAATCTATACGTGTGTCCACAGAATATTCCTCATTCTTTAACAGCGTCCATAGCTTCGTCAATGCTGTCTGATAAATCAAAGAAACTCAGAAACCCGGTAGCCGACATCGTATCCTGTATCTGCTCGGACAAACCGACGAGAGCCACTTTCCCGCTCTGGGCGGTAGCATGTCTGTACAGCAGAAGCATAATCCTCAGGCCGGCGCTGGACATGAAAGTGAGATCGTTAAGATCCATAATCATCGAGTGATACTGATCCACCAGGGGCAGAAGCTTTTCCTGCGCATCTGGAGCCGTCTTGCTGTCTATTTCGCCCGATATAGATACGATCGCAATGCCATCCTTCTCTCTGTTTTCTATTTTCATAATTTCCTTTCATTCTTCCGCCGTTTCGGAGAAGAAGTCTGTTGCATTATTCCTTACACGGGAGAGACAGTAACCTTGACGCGGAGATTTGACTCCGTCTCCGGAAGCTTAACGGTCAGCCCCTCTGCATCGTAATCATCATACGCATTACCGTCTATCTCCACGCTCGTAATCTTAATACTGCCGGCAGGAAGTATGTCCGGAGACACCCGCAGTATCCCATCCTTAAATCCGTTCGACTTCGGCGCGAAATAAAAATCCATC
This sequence comes from uncultured Victivallaceae bacterium, assembly GCA_964440205.1. Classification (GTDB taxonomy): domain Bacteria; phylum Verrucomicrobiota; class Kiritimatiellia; order UBA8416; family CAYSRM01; genus CAYSRM01. The sequence continues at coordinate 36,290 of CAYTRK010000001.1, read as the reverse complement.
GGCTTCTTTGTAATGAGAAGGTTTGTGTAAACAGCCGCCAGGAAGCAGAGTTCCGTGGAATGATATGCGCTCATGGAATGACTGCCCTTGTGTCGCTCCGTTCCGCAAAGATACGGAAGTCCGTTTGCCAAAACGTTGAAGTAAACTCCGCCATCTGCCAGGTCAAGAAAGAAGGCATTATAGAAAGCCGCCGATTCAACAGCGTGCTTACCGTACTCATCGTCACCAAGAATGCCGTAAAGGATAAGGTAGGCAAGTATCATCTGTTCCTGCTGCCACCAGGCCTTCCTGTCGTGCCACGTGAAGCGATATTGCTTCTGTCCCTTTTCAAGAGTGCGACTCACCACGTCATAACAACCGCCCCTCTGTCTGTCACAGCCTGCATCAGGCATCAGGTCAGCGATCTTCCGGGCAAGAGCAACATACGAATCCTTAGCCCTGAGACTATTCATTCGCATAAGGTTCCAGGCAATTTTCAGATTGTGCCCGACAACCGCTCTGTTCTGCTGCCAGCCCCATGTCTGGTCTTTACTCCAGTCATCAAAGAATTTCTCCTGTACAAACGGGCTCTCATCATAATCCGGAAAGTGTTTTTCGATCGTATCGAAAGTGTATTCAAGAAAATCCGCATATTTATCATCACCCGTGGCAAGCCAGAGGTTGATAAGATAAGCCGGAGCGTGGTCGCCCACCGAGTTCCAGTTCTTCCTGGCGCGGTTATTAGTCTCGTCCAGCTTCTCCGCCGTGCAACTGAATGTCTCCGGATCGATATGCGACCAGTAGCCGCCCTTCTCTTTGTCCTTGCAGTAGTTGTCAAACAACGCAATGGTCTTGTCGGCGTCATCAAGAATCTGCGGATCGCCCGTCAAGCGGTACGTTTGAATCGGTCCTGCAAGCGCGTATATCTGTTCATATACCGGTATGGTCCCGTAGTCATCGCCAAAGAGAGAACACAGCATCTTCTCCTCACTACCGTCCTCTTTCTTCTCGACAGCATGCAGCCAGTAAACAATGTCTTCCTTGTCTGTACAGCGCGCATGATCACGCAGGTAATTGGTTCCCTTCTCCGCTGCTTCAAGGAATTTCTCATCACCTGTCAGCATGTAGGCCGAGGCCATGCCGTATGTCATCCTGGAGATCGTGTCAACCTCCTGAATGCCGTCACCTAATTTCTGGCCGTTGACATGCAGCTTTGTCCTGTAATTGTTGTAATCAATATCTTTCTCCGGATAGTCGAACTGCCACTCGATGTATTTTGAAGCAATGGCGCTGATCTGCCTGATCCACCAATCCTGCTCCATATGACGGTAGCCCCCAGGATTGTCACCATTAAATACCAGCCACTTGGCTTCAAACTCTCCATCAGCATCGGGATAAAAGAAACCATGCACAAAAATAAAAGCGCCCGCGACAAGCCGGTCAGCAATGTCCCCCATGCAGTCCTTCCAGTCGTCGCCAAAGTTCATGACCATGTAGGCATACGTCGCATCAGTAATAAGCACCTCGAATTCCCGATCGTCACTTGTCTTCAGCTTGAACTTTCTGCTCTTAGGATCAGAGGACGCAACATAACCGGCAATTGTGTCTGAAATCGAGAAACCAGTTTTCATTCTACTATCTCCCTTGATTTATGGTTTTCACTGTGAGATCATCCCTTGCAGAGAATAACATATGTAGCCACTAGGAAATATCAATAGGTGATCAAAAGGTCAAGCAAAGTTGCTTGAGTTTCTCTGATTTAATTAAACATGAACAATCAATGGTGGCAAAAGCCTGAATTAGGCCTCGACGAACATGGACTGTTTTTCGACGGAATACGACCTGATGAACTCGCTGCACAGGCCGGAATACCACTCTATTTATATAGCAGAAAGCGCATCCAGGAAAATATTGAAAGACTCACAAAAGCATTAAAGAAGCGTACCCTTGATTTCAGGCTGTTTTATGCCATGAAAGCCAATCGCTTTGAAAAAGTCCTGGACCTTATAAAGCATACGGATCTATGCGGTATTGATGCCTGCTCGCCCGGCGAAGTCAAGCTGGCGCTGGCCTGCGGGTTTAAGGAACAGGATATATCTTATACGGGAACATCCCTTTCCGATGCCGATCTTCGCTTCCTTTCCGGCAAGCCGGATATATACGTGAACTGCGATTCCCTGAGCATGATGCGCAGATTTGCCGCCATCGGCGGCCCCCGTTCCATCGGAATCAGAATCAACCCGGACATCGGCCTTGGTTATCAACAGAACAAACTCCTGAGATATTCGGGCGGCAATACGACTAAATTCGGCATATATTACGACCGTATTGAGGAAGCACGTGATCTGGCCGAAAATCACGGGCTTAAAATATCAGGCATTCATTTTCACTGCGGCTGCGGCTATCTGAACGGCGACCTTGACAATATGGAGAGCATACTGCAGGGACTGCTTTCTTTCATCAACATGTTCCCCGATGTTGATCACTTGAACATAGGCGGCGGCCTCGGCGTTCCACTCAGCCAAAATGATAAACCGCTGGACCTTGAAGCATGGTCCTCCCTTATGGAGAAACATTTACAGCGCAGAGAAGTCAACTTATGGGTGGAACCCGGCGACTACATTGTCAAAGACGCAGGAATCCTTATCGTACAGATAAACACCGTAGAACAGCGACAAGATACGCTTTTTGTGGGCGTAAACGCAGGTTTTAATATACATATCGAACCCGCCTTCTACAACCTTCCCCTGCATGTTGTGCCCTGCCGGCCGCGTCCCGGCTCAAAGCAAAGAGTAACAATAGCAGGCAATATCAACGAAGCACTTGATGTTTTCGGCAGGAATATCTTGCTTTCACCTGTCAAAGAGGGTGATTATCTCGCCTTGCTAAACGCGGGCGGCTATGGAAGTTCGATGAGTTCCAACCATTGCTGCAGAGGATCTTTCCTGGAAAAAATGGTTCCCTGAAAAGGAAGCAGATTTTATGAAAAGCAGCAAAAACATAAACGACGTCTCCATCAATGCATGGAACGCGCTATACAGCACAAGCATTAAAAAAATCTGGGGCAATGTACCGGTTCCCTTTCTGCAACCCGAACTGGATCGGCTCAAAGGCATCCCTAATGCACAATCGCGCGTGCTGGACGCAGGCACAGGCGAAGGGCGACACCTGAAACTACTGCTCAACACCAATGCGACTCTGCACGCCTGCGACTCCTCCATTAACGCGCTTAATAAAATTTCTCCCGAAGTCAGGGAGAAGGTCTTCTGCGCTCAATGCAGCTTGATCCGCATGCCTTATCGATCAGGTTCGTTTGATCTCGTCCTTCTCTGTGATGTCTTCGAAACTTTCGAGAATCCCCGTCCTGCATTGCAGGAAATATACCGGATCCTCGCGGCCGGCGGAAGAATGATATGCAACATCCCCGGCGGGAATGACGGAATTGCCGGCAAGAACATGACCCCCTTTTCCGACATGACCTTTCTTTACAAAGAGCAATACCTTTACCGGTTCTGGGAAGAGAATGAGATATCAGAGATTCTCCGGGACGAGGGATTCAACATTGATGCAAACACAGTTTACACGTGGCGGGAACCGCCGCACCCGGGATTCAGAGACGAGGAACATGAACATATCAGCCACGTGTTCTCGCTTTCAAAATCAAGAGACTGACGTTGGAAAAGCTGCAGCAACTTTTAAAAATACATCCGGGCGAAGGGAAAAAAGTTCTCAGCTTCGCCCTTCTTGCCGCAATACTGCAGGCAGGGCTCGCGGTAGGCATAAGCTGTGCCGACGCACTGTTCCTGATCCATGTCGGCGCAGACAAACTTCCCTTCATCTATATGGCCACCCCGTTCATCATGCTGATCTACATACCGGCTTTCGCGTACCTGACCAACAGGCTCGGTATAGACCGACTGCTATACATCACCATGTGCACACTTATAGCCGGAGGCGCAGCCCTCTACATACTTCTATCGCCGGGGCTTATACCGGGCTGCGATGCGCCCCCCGCACTGTTGTACTATGTGGCCAAGCTTTACACAACACTGTGGTACATAGCTCTCTATACACTGCTATGGAACTTTATAGACTGCTATTTCCACATACTAGACGCAAAAAGGCTGTTCAGCTTCATGAGCGCAGGAATGGCGTTCGGCACAATGATAGGCGGCAGCATTGTTGTAACACTCATTCAGTTTGTAAATGTTCAGCACCTGTTTCTGGTGTGGTCAGCCCTGGTGCTTGCGGCATTTCCAGTGGTCTTCCGCCTCAGGAAACACTGGCATAAGATAAGCGAAGAAGAGGCCCTTACAACAAAAGAACTACCGTCTTTTCGCGAGCAGATCTCTCGCCTGTACGCCATTCTCCGCGAATCACGTTATACTAACTTCATGATCCTGGCATTCCTGACAACACTGATGATTACCACTCTCTGCGAGTTCCAGTATATGCAGATCTTCGAACAGAACCGGACCGAAGCTGAAGTAGCCTCACTTTTCGGCAAGCTCTATACCGGCGTGAACGGACTTAATATTCTCATCAACCTTTTTGTCTTCAACCGGCTTGTGGCATTTATGGGAGTAAGAAATGTTACGCTGATACAGCCTGTGGTCTATGCCGTTACCTTCAGCTACTTTCTGCTGGACTACGGTTTCGGCGCGGCGGTTGCCGGCTTTTTCGCCTATCAGGGCGTACTGACATCCGTGGAGTACAATAACCAGAACTTTCTATTCAATGCCATACCAGCCAGAGATAAGGCGCAGGTCCGTACATTCATCGAGGGATTATGCGAACCGCTGGCGACAGCATCAGCAGGACTCTTTCTGGTTATGTTAGCCCCCAGACTCAGCGCACAAACGTTGTCGCTGATAGGACTTGCGGGTACGGCTATCGCACTGTGTTCCATATTCGGACTGAGAGCCCATTACCTCACATCCATGCTCTACAGCCTTAAGAAAACATGGCTTAATTTCTCCCGCTCTGAGCGAAACCGCCTGGCCATGCTGGACAACAAAGAATTGGATTCGTTAGAAAAAGAAACACGCTCGCCGAACCCGGCTCATGCCGTGTCGGCCATAGCCATCTATTGGCTCAACGACAAAAATAAAGCGCTCGACATGTTTCTTGATTTTATGTCCGCTCACAGCATGGATCCACCCGAATCGGCAGTAGACTTATTTGAAATCGTTCTTCAGAATGATAACAGCATACGACGCAGAAAGGTGCTGCAATGGCTGAACGATAAACGCATGCAGGTATCTTCCCGCCTGCTCGAAATATGCGCACGATACAACATGTTAAGCCAACAGGAAATACAAACACTCTCAGAAGACCCCGCGATCGCACATCAGACTGCTGCCGCTATCGCCAGGTGGCGAAGCTGGAAACCGACAGAGGGCCTCACATCCATGCAGGTGGCAAGTGATTTTATGACGGGGGCCGACAGCGAGAAAATCGCGGCCATGCAAATTGTAGAATCCTCCGGCAATACCAAATACGCACACTTCCTTGCCGAATTTCTGACATACGATTCACAGTCCGTACGGGAGCAGGCCATAAAATCAATATCCATGCTGGTCGGCCCGTCATCCGAACGCCTTGTGCCGCCAATCATTGATTTTGTCAGCCGCGATGACGGCAGACTGCGAGACCGCGGTTTTGATGCCCTGGAAGCCATAGCAAACCCATCCTGCATCAGGCCTCTTATCAACATGACATCCGGGTTTACCCCTCCCGAGAAAAAACGTGTGGAGGAGATCGTTCTAAAAACGGGACTGAGCAGCGTCCCCTCACTTATCTCAATACTCAGAGACCCGGACGTCACTTTCGCCAACAAATCAGTTGCGACCCAGACACTCGGCATTCTTTCATTCCCGCAGTTCGAAGCAGTGGCTGACGAGCTTATTTTCGATGCGATAGAAAAGGCATATCAATACATTAACGCACATTGGATAATCTCCGGGCATTCAACATCAATACCCGCGCTGGAATTTCTCGCGCGCGTATACAGGGATACTCAGTCAGCTATAATCGATTTCGTGCTGAAAACACTAACCATTGCAGGCCGGCTTCCCGACTTTGAGATGCTCGCAGTATTCCTGCGATCACGCAATGCGAAGGAGCGGGCAAATGCCATAGAGACAATTGAACAGGGATGCAGTAGAAAAACGTTTGGAATGCTTCTGCCCTTGCTTGATGCACGGCCCGTGAGCGATACAATTACCTTCTACAGGGATAACTTCGATTATAAACCCCTTTCCGTATCCGACGTCCTGCTGAAAAGCTGCTCAAGCAGAATTCCTGTTGAACAAGCCTCTGCATTGCAAGCCGCATGGCGACTGAACTACCAACCTGATGACCCCATCTGCCGTGCCGCGTTGAGAGAAATAATGAAGCATAATATCGGTAATGCCGACATGATGATCTCCGAAGCAATATTCGCTCTGCTGAACGAGACTTCACCGCAAGACAAAGACAGCCTGCAGCTCAACCCCATGGAAAAAGCTTACTGCCTGACAAAGGCAAAGTTCTTCCGCGATATACGCGTTACCCAGCTTGAAACTTTAATCAATACTTCCGAAGTAATCTCTGCCCCCAACGGCGCCCTCTACAACAAGGGGGATCCTGCAGAAACACTTTACGTCATTCTGGAAGGCAACGTAGAATGCATCGGTAAAAACGGCACGGGCATATCAAGATCCTGTCACGAACTCGCCGGCGATGAGCTGCTTCGGGGCCTTGATTGCTATACAAGTCAGGCTGTCGGAAAAGACGCTGTACTGCTCGCAATACCCCGCAACAGCATTCTGCAAACTGCAAGAATTTACCCGGAAATCGTCGTACAAATGTTCTCATACACGCATAATACACGAAATAAGCAGGATCCCGCATGAGCCAGGCAGGTAAAACCATATTGAAACGCCTCAGGGTATCAACCAAGGTCATTATCGGCGGCCTGATCATAACATCCCTTTTCGTACTTACTAATTTTCTGGTCATCATTCCTACTGCCGAAAAAGCTCTTATCAACAAAAAACGCGAGAAACTGCGCGAAGCAACTGAAACGGCATGGAGCATATTGAACCACCATAATTCTCTGGCAGAACAAGGCATCATGCCTCTACAGGAAGCCAGGCGGCAGGCTGCGAATCTCATCAAACACATACGCTACGGCCCGGAGATGAAAGATTACTTCTGGATTAACGATATGCAGCCCAGAATGATTATGCATCCCTATAAGCCGGAAATGGACGGCAGTGATCTTGTAAAATTCAGGGACCCCAACGGTACAGCCCTTTTCGTTGAAGCCGTGAACGTATGCCGCCAAGACGGTGCCGGCTTCGTGCAATACTCCTGGCAATGGCAGGACGATGCCACGCGTATCGTGCCGAAAATAAGTTATGTAAGACTTTTCAGACCATGGGGCTGGATTATCGGAACCGGGATGTACATTGAAGATGTACGCGCAGAGATCAGGACATGGAAAATTCGACTCAGCCAGGTCTCTGCGGCCATTGCTCTTGTCGGAATCATTATGTCGTGGCTCATAGGCCACGCTGTGGCCCGACAGATACAACTGCTCTCTGCTGCGCACGGCGACGACATCATGGCAGCACACAGTACCGCCGTAAAACTGCAGACTTTTGTTCTCTTGCTGGTCGTTCCTGCCCTGCTTGTCGTGACTTTGTTCTGGGGCTTTATTTTCTACAACCAATTGCACAATATCATCATTGACGGCTTTAACAGGAAACTTGCTGGCCTGAGCGGTTCTACGGGATGCTTCATTAAGGGCGAAGAGCATGCCGCCATATACAAGTCACACGATATGCAGTCGCCTGTGTACAGAAAATACGTCAGGACGATGAAGAGGATACTCGACAGAACCGGACTAACCTACCTCTATACCCAGGTTCTTCAGGAAAAACCAAACTGCGTTTATGTTCTCGACGCCACCCAGGAAAGCATGATCGGTGACGAAGACACACTCGCCAGCGAGGACTACGACGGCGCCCAACGTGTTCTTCTTTACGGCGTTATACATATAGGAGACATAACAGCCACCGACCAATGGGGCCTCCTGAAGGTGTCTTACGCGCCTATCTATAACATCGACGACAGCATCACCGCCATGACTGGCGCAGACATAAACATTACGGTTGTAAACAACAAGACCCGTCTCGCTCTTTTTACGCTCGGCATGCTCGCTCTGGGCGCCGCTCTGGGCGCCGGTTACATATCGATACAGTTCTCCGCCAAACTGATAAAACCCATTACAGCCTTGCGAAACTCCGCGCTCATGATCGCCGCCGGAGTTTACAGCCACAAGGTCGAAATAACAACGCCGTCGGAATTGCAACGTCTCTCGTCGGCTTTCAATGGACTCGGCCGGAAACTGGAGGAGACCGTCCATAACCTCAGAACCACCAACAGCGACATAGGCGCCCGCAGGATGAACAATGATCTGTTGTCAGCGCTCGACAGATCAACACAGCAATGCTCACAAGAGTCATGCGAAAATTGGGCTTTCGGATGGACGGACAGCTCCGACCACCGGACATCATCAGGATACGCAAGCAACGGAGACCGCACCGTAGCATGGCTCGCGAAAGATCATCACGAAAACGCGATCGATGCGATCGGCAAAAGATGTGAAACATGCGCGATGATATCCGGCGGCCTGGATCACCCCGCGGACCCCGCGCTGAAGACAACTGTAACGTATTCAGAGAAAGGTATATTCTGCCGAACCGACACCCCTGTTCCGGCACTCACCATTAAAGCCGGCAAAATCGAAGAGACCCAACTCAACAATGGCCACACCCCCCTCAACACAGACATCGAGTGGATCATCATTTCGGACAATCTCGAAACCATCAGCGATGAGGTCAAAAACATGCTCTTGATGAAGCAAAACCAAGCAGATCCGCCAAAGGCATTCGAGCTGATAAGCGTTATTCTGAAGGAACTGACCAACAGAGATGGAAGACAAATATTCATAGGTGTATTTAGAAACAGAAAGGCGGCGCCGTGAACATAATAGAAAAGATATTCGCCTTGAAGCGTTCTGACGTCTTTTCCGAGCTCTCGGACCTGGACATTGCCAGAATAGCGGATTCACTCCTAGAACGAGCCTACGAACCGGACGAACTGTTCTGCAGTGCCGGCAAGAAATTAAGCCGCATGTACATCGTAATCGAAGGGTCTTTTCAGACAAGGACCGACAGGCGAACACCATCGGTATTCGGTCCGGCATCGCTTCTGCTCGACATGCAGGTTGGTGAAGACATTATTGCTTCGCCGGTCGGAGCAATCTGCCTCATACTTGAAAGAGGCATATTTTTCACCATCATCTATCAGCATCCGTCCATAATACTTAATATGCTTGCAGAGCCCCAGCTTGAGACACTTAACAAACAAGAGGAAACCGTCTCCGCATGAATATCCGCACACTATGTTTCCGCAGTATCCTCCCTGTATTTCTTGTACTGGCCGCAGCAACTGCCGTTGTCGTCTATATCATGGAAATTAAGGAGACAAAATGGGGCTTGATGGAGGAAGCAGGGGGCATTTGCGTCGTGGTTACGGAATTTATTTCCGAAGACATCCAGACCCTTGAAGCCGACGAGCAGCCCCCACCCGACCTGCTCCGCGCGGTTAAGAAGGTCACAGGCCACGGCACTGCCCTGCGCATAATTGCTCTGACAAAAGATCAGCAGGAGATTATACTCGACATAGGCCGAGATAGAGGCAAACCGCTTCCCGATAAGTCTCTGCTTGAAGAATGCCGCGCCCAAGACGGAAACATCACCAGGATCACCCGCGATAGCGCAGACACCGATGTCGTATTCTCCTGCTCCCCTCTGCTTGATTCGGACAACAATATTGCAGGATACGTTCTGATCAAGACAGACGCATCGTCACTGGCCGTTTCCAGAACCAGGGCAATCAAAACCATCTCGCGCGGTATAGCAGTTGCCCTCGGCATGGGCCTGCTTTGCGTATTCATCGTAAGCCAGATGCTCAAAAGTAACATCCGAACATTCGCCGAGTCGGTAGAAACGATCTCCAATTCCGACACAAAAACCAGCATGCCTCCACCCGGCAGCATCCGGGAGATACATGATCTCTGGAACACGTTCCTTACGGCGGCCAGCATATTCAAGGACACCGAGGTCAGGGCCCGCCGCGAACTCATGGATGTAGAAATGTTCCGAACAGAACAGGATCTGGCAATCGCCTACAGACAAAACAGGAAAAGAACCCGCGCCCTTGACACCGATTCATTCCATATCCGTATAACCGCACATGCAGATAACGAAATTTCAAATATATGCGTAATTACGAACAATGACCCCACCTTATACGCGATAGTTGGAGCTGTTTCCCACGGCACAAAACCGCTGGATACCGCCATCATGGCATCGGCCGCAGAAGCACTGCTGAAACAGAAACTCAGCATAAATGGTATCGAAAAAGCCGTTGAACAAGCCCTGGAAATTTTCAGGATAGACAAGATCGCAGGCATCGAATGCTCTGCAGAAACCGGCAGTATCAAAATCGTAAAATACAACGGCCCGAACGGGTCGATACATGTCGAAGATGCAGAGCCGGCAGAAAAAACTGTGATTCTCCACATGGAAGACAATGAAGCCGGAAAAAAGCTCGATTCCTGCATAAGAACATACTCACAGGACAATATCGACGAATTGGCCCGCAATATTCAAGCGATTGCACAACAATATGCTGTTCATAAAGAGATTCCGATGTTATTGGTTAAGAGAATTGACTTTAAAAGACAGGATAAGATTTGAGAAAAAGACTTACAATGAGGAGTAAAATGCTGTTGATTGCTTTTGCGATCAACATTGTCGCTACCATCGCCTTTACAATTACCGCCTGCATACTCCAGCGTAACGCATTCCTGGAAGGCGTCGACAGCAAATTAGAGTCTGTAGCAACTGTGCTTCCTAAACTGATCCCGGAAGGCTTCCACGATAGAGCCCGGACTCCCGACGCGATCTCTTCCGAAGAACACAAACATATACTTCGCGAATTGAGCCAGTATGCCAACAAAATTGACATAAAATACCTTTACACCTATGTCAAATACCAGGGACAGTTCTATGTCGCAACGACAAGCGCAACAGAAGACGAGATCCGCAACGAAAACGAAACCCCCTATTTCACCAAGTATGAACAACCACCCGCGGCAATGACAAAAGCGTGGAAAACACGCACGGTCCAATACGCTGAATATTCAGACGAATGGGGTTTCTTCCGCTCTATTTTTATTCCGCGCACAACCGCAAACGGAAACCGCTATATCATCGGCGCCGATGTGTCCCTCGATTTCATTGCACACGAACTTAATCGCAGCATCATGATCAATGTCGGGCTGGGATTGCTCATCTCCGTGCTGGTATGGATATGCAGTTATATCGTAATTTCCCATATTCTGAAGCCTGTCGGCAGGCTGACTTCGTATATCCATGTTCTGTCCGAAGGCGGATTCAAATTCACGGAGGAACAGCGCGCCGAACTGCACCAGATGGGACTTGTCTACAAGGACGAGGTCGGTCAGCTTGCTTCCGCATTCTCTACAATGGCTGCGCGGCTGCTCGAATACATCAAGAATCTCAAGGAAACAACAGCCGCGAAAGAGCGCATTGAGAGTGAACTCAAAATCGCACATGACATACAGATGAGTTTCCTTAAGAAACTGTTTCCAGTCTTCCCGGACAAAAAGGAATTTGATCTGTACGCCACACTCGTTCCGGCAAAGGAAGTCGGAGGGGATCTCTATGATTTTTACATGATAGACGATGATCACCTCTTCTTCTACGTAGGCGACGTTTCGGACAAAGGTGTCCCGGCCGCTCTGATGATGGCTGTAACCATAACTCTCATGAAACGCGCCGCGCACGAAATAGGCAATAACCCGGCTGAAATACTCGATCGCGTAAACGAAGATCTTTCGCAGGAAAACGAGCGCCTGCTCTTCGTTACAATGTTCTGCGCAATCCTTAATATCAAGACAGGCGAACTCCGGTATTCAAACGCCGGTCACAACCCGCCCCTGATTATGGAGACAAAAAACTCATCGCGTCGACTCGAACTTCCGAAAGGCATAGTACTCGGGGTAATGCCGGGAGCCAAATATACGACCCTTACCTCTGAATTGCAACAGGGCGAGACCATAGTCGTTTGCACAGACGGCGTAACAGAAGCCATGAATGTCAACAGAGAGATGTATTACGAGAAAAGACTCCAATCCACGCTGGAAAAAACGGGACATACAGACCCACGCAAAATAACCGAGGAAATTATGAATTCAGTAACACACCACGCGGGCCTGTCTCCCCAGTCTGACGACATTACCATCCTTACACTCAAGATGATCAAACCCTGAAACGGTCAGACCGTCCGGCGCCACGACAGCCGTAAGATCATCAAACTGATCTGCGCCACCTATGTGCCCCTGCACATCCGAGGTGATCATGTCCAGCATCTCCGCACCCGATCAAACCGGATTGCCGCAAAGCTTCTTCAGCCGGTCGAAAGTATATTCCTTTCCCTGCCCGTTACGTGAATCAGTAAGGCCATCGGCATACAGAACCAGCGAGTGATTCTTCTCGATGACAACCTTCTGGGATGAATAAGTAGCGTCAGGAATAATCCCTACAACAGGACCGCATGGCGGGAGCGATCCTTTCAAGGCGCCTTCAGCCGAATATATCAGAGGCGCTTCGTGCCCTGCGTTGATATAAAGCATTTCTCAGTGCCAACCAGAAGAATATGTTTCTTCTCATCGCTCATCTTTATTCTCCACAACACTGGCAGAAATTTCGAAACGTATCAGAAATGCCTGCTTAAACCTATAAGCGCGTACTCCCGGATATCATATGGCCCACCGTCTTCCGCGTCAGGCAGCAGATCTTCATCAAAATTGCCAATAAACCTTATCTCCGCGCGCAAATATCCGTAGGATACCGCGTGTGTTATAACACAGTAACTCATCCCGTCTTGATCCGGCCCGTCATAATATGCAAACGACCCGCCCATCGACATCCTCCATCCAGCCCGGTCGTAATATCTGAAGTCCAGCCCTGCAATAACATAAGTCATATCTTCAAGACTACCGTCCAATCCGTGATAAACACTCAGCGACGGTGTCCATCTCGCCGGATATGAGAGCTCAAACACTCCTTCCGAAGCATCATCACTCTCGAAGACCGGATATTGATCGGACATCGCTTCCCGTTTTATTGATTTCCTGATCTCCTGAATCTCGGGCAAGGTCAGCCGGCTCAGGTCTATGGGCGCCTCGTCGACAGCCGTATGAGAAAGGCGTTCCAGATAGTATGTATAACCAAGTTTAATTTGAAACCCCCATGCCCCGGCACGGTATCCACCATAAATACGCTCCTCCGTAAAGCGGAATCTGTCAAGAATACCGGAGTAATCGTTAAGGTCATAATTAGCCCATGCGCCGGCGAAAAGCCCGAACGCACTGACCTCCGCCGACGGCTGCAGCACCCAACCATCGTTCATTGTGGCGCCCCTGAAGATGTATGCCGACCCGACATCAAGGCCCAGGCGGGTATCAAACAAGTTATGATCAGACTCTGCTCCCTCCAGTACACCGCAACCACACATCAAGATAACTGCTGTGCTAAACGCCAACAACCTCTTCACTGTCATATTAAAGACCTCTTCTCAATACATTTTGCTTATACGAAACCATACCTGATAGTCCCTGTCGTCCTTAGGTTCATCATCAGTCAACGGGATACCCACATCGAGCCTGCAAAAAAACTTTTCCGGCAACGTCATCTGCATGCCGGCCACACCAGACGCCAGCGTTGTGCTGTGAGATTCACCCTCAGGCGGCTGTTTTTTGCTGACCGTCGCCCAATCAATAAGGGCAAACAACTGGGTTGTCTTGAAAAAAGTGCCCTTAGATCCCGGCACCTTCATGTCCCTGGGCAGGAAATAGGGTGCAAACGAAAATCCGGAAGACACAGATAAACCGTTCTCGCCGTACGCCTGAGCGCGCGGATATCCGCGCATGTCTATTATCCCAAAATAGCCGCCCACACTGAAAGCGTTAACACCGGTCAGCACCGCATCTGCCACCTGCCAATGACTTTTCAGCAAAAAATCCGTTCCCTCGAACAGCTTCTGTCTGCGCGCAACAATAAGGTGATTCCTGACATACTGCCCGTCAGCGCCTTTTACCGAAGTTTCGTCCACATCTTCTTCCGTTGCGCCGAAAAGACCCGGTATGCCGATTTCAAGATCATCCGTAATTATGGTCCTGCCACGCTTGTCCGAGAAATCCAGGTCGAATCCGAAAAGCACACCGCTGAAATGATCCCTCTTGACATTACTACCCTGGGGCAACTGCCAGTCTATGTGCTTATACACGAAACCCAGATCCCAGATAAAACTCCTGCCCGGCTCTTCTATCATATTGTAATGCAGGTAAGTGTAAGTCTTCCAGGCACGCTTGTGAATGCCTGCCATATCATGAAAGTAGTCCTCCGCCTTATAAGGCATAAAATAACCTTCCCACCAGAACTTGTTCCCCAGCGGCAGTCTGTAAGCTACATCATAAAGCTCATGCGCACTTTTATCTGCCCACTGCATCTTGAACTGTATCTGGTCATCATGCCCGGTGAGATTGTTATGCAGGGTCATGATCCTGTAACGGTTCTGATTAATGAACCACGAACCGTAACTATCCATCTCAAACGTAACATGAACAGGCACCGTGTCCTTAACCATAACACTGACATCAGAAAGACCACTGTCCATATCATAATCAATATCCAATGTCCCCCGCCTGTCCATAACACGGCTCGTCTTGTATACACCAAACTGAAGATCCTTGAGATTGAAATATTCACCCTGCTCCACATCGAGCCTGTCCCTTATAACGTCTTCACTGAAAAATCTGTTGCCTGCGACTTTTACATCGCCAATCTTGCCCGCAACTATTTCCACATTGAGAATATAAGTATCACCCTCGCCGGCCCGGGTAAGCCCGCCAAAATCGGCATAAGACGTTACATAACCGCGTTTGCGGTGCTCCTTTGTAACAGCATCAACACACGCCCGGATATCGTCAGAAGATAATGGTTTGTCGAGATAGCCCTTTATTATCCTCGCTACAATCTTGCGCGAGATTATCTCCGGGCCGTCAACCTCAAAGCCGCTAAGTCTGTAACTGCCTGCAGGGACTTCAGAACGTACCATGGCACGCGAAACCTGCTTCATGAATTTGTCAAACTTCTTTTGAGCAGCAGGTTTGGGCAGCATATACCTGCTTCTCACATCATTGCCGCTTCCACTGTCCTCATCAATTAATGCAAACACACAGACAGGCGCAAGCGCGCAAACAAGGACTGCAGCTATATATTTGTTAATCATTCAACAGCACAGGAATAATCGTGGACAACATAATATTGAAGGACATCGTCATCCGTAAACCATTTACAATCAGCCCCTGCCCCTATCAGTTTAATGTCCCTCGCTGCACGACCGTGATGATACAGATGCGTCATGGCAGAAGACACAATATCATCTTCGGTAAACCATTCGCCATCATCACCACTGCCACGGTGATGAGCATGATATTCTCTCGACTTAATTTTCCTGCCGTGTTCATCAAAAGTGAACCTATGATATCTTTCCAGCACATCATCGTCCGTGCACCACACTCCATCAGGACCAGGCGCGTTATACTCGGCGTCCTTTACAATGTTCTCGCCGTCGTATTCATAAGTCATCAGACGAATTGTCTCGCCGTTTTTTTTGCGAAGATATTGCTTTTTTCTGTCACCTTCATATTCAAAGACCTGTTCCCAGCCAACAGGATCATTATCATTAAACCACACTCCATCAGGACCCGCAGAATTGTGGAAAGTTTCAGAAGAAACCATGCCGCCCATGTCGTACGAATGAGCCAGGTAAAACTGTACATCATCATCTGTACAGACTTCACCGTAGTCACCTGCGCCATGGCATATAGTCAAGAGCTTGCGTCCATCCGCGCCGTAACGATACGCGTGATAGTGATAGACAGGATCATCATCCGTGAACCACTTCTTGTCGGGGCCGGCGATAAACTTAACGCTCTTGTCAAGCCGCGGGGCTTCGGCCCCGCGGCCAGGACTGCCTTCAGGGAACCTGGCACACGAACACTGGACTAATAAGCAGAAACACGTGAGCAACAAAACTTTTTGCATCATTATGTAACCTGTCCTTTCGCCTGCACTCACTCCATTATTTGTAGCCATATAAAATCAAGCTATAAGGACTATCCGTTTGCAGCGCCAAAGTCAACAAATCTGTCGCCAAAAACCATTTTTTAAGGCTTTCGCGCCTAACAATGCCCTAACCCGCATATCTTAACAAAATTCCCGCTGCGAGCGCGGATAGCGCTGCTGCGGGGCTCTCCACGCTCTCGCTACGAAATTGCGTGAGATATGCGGGCTAACAGGAACAAAGGTGTTTCTGGTCTTCTTTCTGCTTGCCCCCTTTGGGCGGAAGTCGTATTTTACAGGCAGTTTTATTTCGGGACTAACCCCGAACTCTAACTCTCGCACAACGAGGAGGCACAATACATGTATTGTTATCACAAAAAGATTCCCAAGAAAGATATCGGCGGCGGCATCCTCATGCAGGAGCTTGGCCCTGGTACTAACATGAACGTTCTTCACTGGAACATGGATGACGGAAGCGTGATACCTCTGCACAACCACCCTCAGGAACAGTTCGGATATGTTATCAAGGGCGGCTTCGACATGACTATAGGGAACGACAAGACGCGTCTACTGGAAGGTGATTCTTATTTCATCCCTCCCAATGTCAAACACACATTCACTGCTCTCGGCGAAACAGAAGCAATCGATGTTTTCAATCCGGTAAAAGAAGATATCCCGGGCAAAAACAAATAACAAAAAGGTTTCACAAACCCAAACAACCATAATAAGGAGATAAAAATGGGTAAGAAAGTACTAGTACTTGCGACGAACTACGGCACTTGGGGCGAAGAGCTCCAGGCGCCGTGGGACGCGCTCAACAAGGCAGGTCACAACGTGACTCTGGCAACACCACTCGGAAAGAAACCTCTTCCGCTGGCAGTCAGTGTCGATCCTGAGTTCGTCGATCCTATTATCAACTTCGCGGTAAATCCACCCGAGGTCTGCGACAGGATTAAAGAGCTCACGGACGGTGACGAATGGGCTAACCCCATTACGTTTAAAGATGCCGACATGAAGAATTATGACGCCATAGTCCTTACAGGCGGTCTTGGCGCAATGATAGATATGTGTAATAATTACAATGTACACAAGCTGCTCAAAGACTCGATCGCACAGGACAAGCTGACCTGCGCTCTTTGTTATGCAGTCACGTCTCTGGTCTTTGCCCGTAGAGATGACGGCAAAGCCCTGATCTACGGCAAAAAGGTAGCAGCGCACCCGGCATCCTGGGACTTCTACGGCCCGGATTGGGACTTCACCTACGACCTCTATGGTGCAACCGATGACAACAACGGCACAGATGTCCACACCCCCGGATTCCTCTGGCCCATCGAACACCTCGTACGTGACGCTGTTGGCCCTGACGGCGAGTGCATAGCACGCGAAACCGCAAACCGGGAAGATCCTGAAGTGGCGTTTGACTGGCCGTTTATTACAGGAACCTCCGTTGAATCTTCAATCGCCTACGGCGACAAGATCTGCGAAGTTCTCGCTTCACGCTAAATAATGAACAAAATATAGTATTGAAGGAGATTTCAGTGAGTAAGAAAGTACTAGTTCTGGCAACAAACTTTGGTGTGTGGGCTGAAGAGCTCCAGGGACCATGGGACGAACTCAAAAAAGCAGGTTTCGACCTGACGCTGGCAACACCACAAGGCAAAAAACCACTGCCGCTTAAAATAAGCGTTGATCCTGATTTTGTTGATCCTATGCTGGACAACCTCCCAGGGCTCAACCCAAAGGTTAACCCCGAATTCGTGTGCGAGAGAACCAAGGAACTGGTCAAAAGCAACGAATGGGCGAACCCTATCAAGCTGGCAGATGCCAAAATGGACGATTATGACGCCGTTGTAGGTACTGGCGGTCTTGGCGCGATGATGGACATCGCACCAAATAAGCACTTCAAGCGGCTGATCCTCGAAGCAATAGCTCAGGACAAGCTGGTCGCGACACTGTGCTACGCCACAGCCGCACTCATATTCACCCGTGATCCAAACAATGATTACAAGAGTGTGATATACGGCAAAACCGTCTGTGCGCATCCGCGATCATGGGACTTTGAAGATGAAGTCACCCTTGATCTCTGGGGCGCTACTGATGACAACAAAGGCACGGACGCCGTGTATTCCGGCTTCCTTTATCCGCTGGAGGATATCGTCAGGGATGCAGTCGGCCCCGAGGGCGAATGCATAGGCGATCCGAAAGCAACGCGGGACAACCCGCGCGTGGCTTTTGACTGGCCATTCATAACAGGCAATTCCGTGGAATCATCGATTGCTTTCGGCCAGAAGGTCGCCGAAGTTCTTGCTTCACGCTAGACAATAAACAGAAGCGCTCCCCGGAGAACCCCGGGGAGCGCTTCGCTTACCAGAGGAGACACAATGCCTTCAGTAACAGTACAAAGCCTTGAATTCACTGAGGAACAAAAAGAAATACTGGCCGACAAAATAGGCAATGCCGTATCTGAAGTCTCCGGCGTTCCCATGGATCGCATATACATATTTTTTGACGGGTATCCGCTGGATTGCGCGGCAGCGAACGGCAAGCTCTTTTCAAAAACCCCCCCGCGGCTCGGTCATGGCGCTTTCAGTAAAAAAGAAGACGGCAAGGACTGACTGCTTTAAGAACCCAATGTAAAGAAGGATGGTAGCGGCATGGACGTTAATGAAGCAATTGTCAGCACACTGGAACACATCAGCGTAGATCACGTTTTCGGGGGTTCAGGCCAGGTTAATGCATCTATGCTCCTGGCGCTTGAGAAATCAGACCACATAAAAACCGTGATAGTCAAGAACGAGCAGGCTGCATCTTTCATGGCCTGCGGATACTCGATGTTCTCCGATAAACTAGGCGTCTGTTTCGCCACCGGCGGACCGGGCGCTTTTAACCTTTTCTCAGGTATGGCTGTCGCCTATTACGACTCCCTGCCAATACTCGGCATCACCGGCTACACCTCTGCCAGCCAGCGCGGCAAAGGCGCACTGAACGAGTCAACGGGTCTCAACAGAACTCCTGATTCCCACGCCATGTTCTCGGCTACTACAAAAAAATCTTATATCATAGAAGACCCGAAGGATACCTGTGACATACTGGAAGATGCTCTCAATACCGCGTTTGAAGGCCGCCCGGGTCCCGTTCACATCCATGTGCCTAAAGACGTAACAGTCATGGAAGTGCCGAACTTCAGAGAAATTAAACTGGACATCAAGCCTGTTCTTCCAGACACAGCCAAGGTCAAGGAGTTTGCCGACGTACTTTCAGACGCTATTAAGAGCAACAAAAAAGTCGGCGTCATCATCGGCTACGGCTGTATTCGCAGTCACGCTGAAAAAGCCCTGCGCAAGCTGGTAGACCGTTTTCAATTGCCATATTTCACTACGATGGACGCCAAAGGAGCTCTCTCCGAAGAGACCCACCTGAGCTTAGGCATGTACGGAACATCCGGCGATCCGGGAGCAACAGCCTTCTTCGACAGCGCCGATGTAATTCTAGCTCTGGGCAACTCGTTTGCACAAAATGCAACCTTCTCATTCAAACCCGATCTCTATGAGAATAAAACGCTGCTTCATATCAATATAGACCCCAATGAAATAGACAAGGTCTACAAGGCCGATTACGGCATGGTCAGCGATATTCTGCCAGCGATTGAAGCCCTGCATGCGGAAATGGAAAAAGCCATTCCTGATCAGCCTGAACAAATACATGTCGAAAGCGAACGAAATTGCGACCTGCCCATAGAACACTCCGGCTCAAAGATACATCCCGGAGAGCTCTGCAGAGAAATATCAAAATGTCTGCCGCCCGATGCAATCGTCATGGGCGATGCCGGCTCACACATGCTGTGGCTCTGCGCGCATATGAAATATGGACAAAACCAGCGTTACCAGAACCCGGGCTCTTTCGGCCCGATGGCCAGCCATACAAACGGCTGTATCGGTGTCAAATGCGCAAACCCTGACAAGGTGGTAATAAGCGGCTCCGGAGACGGATGCTACCTGATGGCTGGTTTCGAACTGATGACTGCTGTTCAGTATAATATACCTGTCATATGGGTCATTTTCAACAACGGTGAATTCAATGTGATCAAGAAGTTCCTGATCAATATGTACAACAGGCATGCTTACATGACATTCAACAACCCTGACTATATCCAATACGCTAAGGCGTGCGGCGCCAAAGGCTACCGCGTGGAGAAGATTGAAGATTTCGAGCCGGTCCTGAAGAAGGCTATCGAGGATGGCAAACCAACGCTGATCGATGTTCATATTGAATCGGAAGTGTATCCGCCATTCAGCCTGGGTAAGGTCTGAGCCTTGTAAATAACACCTCAACATGGAGATGCGATATGAGTCGGCTGAACCTTCCCGATACAGGCGTAAACAACTGTTACGACAACCTCGGCAAAGACATCCCCACCCCAGGCAAGGGAGAACAATATTACGGGCAGGACGGATGCTTTGAGTTGCATCCTATGCAATTCAAAAAACTCGATGCAAACGCCGAAGATATCGCTGATGCCGCATCATGGGAAGACGGCTACCGTATGGTTTGCGACGAGAACACCGGCCTGACCTGGGAAATCAAGTCGCCCGATCCAGATGACATTAACTATTGCAAGGATCAGTATAGCTTTAAAGACGCACAAACCGTTTACATCAAAAGGCTCAATGATTCTGAATACGGCGGCCACTCTGACTGGAGAATGCCGAATAAAGATGAACTGCGCTCAATCTTTGACTACAGTATAATTAATCCAGCCGTCGATACCTGGTATTTCCCTCACACTCAAATAGACTTTTACTGGACAAAAGACGTATATCAGATGCAGCCGTATTTCGGCTGGGTACTCTTTTTCGGGCTCGGCAGTGGAACCGCCAGCGGACAGACCGCAAATCAATATGTCCGCGCCGTGCGCGGGGGGAACAATGCCCAGTTCGGGAAGCCGGACAAATCGCGCTTTCAGGACAATGGCGATGGAACCATCACCGACAACGTCACCAGATTGATGTGGCAAAAGGATGAAAACGACCGGATGAGTTGGTTTGATGCTCTGGAATCCTGCGAAAAGATGGACCTCGCAGGTCATAAGGACTGGCGCCTGCCAAACATTAAAGAATTAAACACAATACTTAACCTGAACTACGATGACGGCTGGTGGTATTTCAAAGACGCCTTCCCCGCCGACGGACTTCAACCACCACTACTGCATTACTTCTCGTCTACACCCTATGAAAAATACTACGTCTGGGTAACCAATTTTTGCTTTGGTTACGACGGTTATTACGCCAGCAAAAAAGCGACACTGCTTTTCCGCGCAGTACGCAATCTGGATGCGCCCCTGAAATCATCAAACGCTTTCGTGCTTTCCGATTCCGGACAGCGCGACTGCTATGACGATGAAGGTAACGTCATAAATGAACCTGCCAAAGGCGATGACTTTTACGGACAAGACGGCAATTTCCAGATACACCCCCTCTCATGCAATAAAATGAGAGATGGCGGACACCCTATAGCCGACAATGTGACCGAAGAAGAGGGCTTCAGCATGGTCTTCGATAACAATACAGGGCTCATCTGGGAAACTAAATCGAATGATCCAGTTGCCTTAAACTCAATCCATAAGCGCTATACTTATGGACAGGCGCTTGATTATATAGAGATACTTAACGAGAATATGTACGGTGGCTTCAGTGACTGGAGAATGCCTAACAGGGAAGAGCTGAGATCTATCGTAAGTTACGGAAAATACTCACCTTCCCTCGCTGATACTTTTGACGACATGTGCGCCTGCGAGTTCTACTGGTCCTGCGATCCTTATGGAGCCAATCCTGACCTGGTGTGGGGCATATACTTTGCAATCGGATGCGGCATCTGTTACCCGAAAGAAAATCGCTATGCAGTCAGGGCCGTACGCGGCGGTTACAACCTTGCATTCGGAACACCGGATGCAAGATCCTATACAGACAACAGTGACGGTACCGTGATCGACAATAATACCGGCCTTATGTGGATGCAAGGTGAACCTCCGGATCTGAACTGGAACGAAGCCATGAAATACTGCACTGAACTTGACCTTGCCGGACAGACAGACTGGCGCATGCCGAGCATCAAGGAAATTGCCACTCTGATAGATGTATCTTTCTCAGAGAACAGCTGGCACGACAAAAATGTCTTCCCTGAAGTAAAGACTAAGCCTCTTGGGTTTTACTGGGCTGCGTCCACTTATGCCTCATCGTTTGCGTGGGGCGTGAACTTCCAATTCGGCTACGACGGATACTACGCCGGCAAAAAGACCGGCAAATACCCCTTCAGACCAGTAAGGTCAACAAGGTAACAATATGAACCACAAAAAGACCAAATCCGGTATCGGATTAAAAACAGCAGTTCTCTCTCTGTCACTGCTTACCATCATGGCTGCCGCCGCAGTCTCACCGGCGCTCGCAAAGATTAGTCAGGCCTTCCCTGAAGTGAGCAAGACTGTAATCAAACTGACACTTACACTTCCCGCCCTGCTTATCATACCTTTCAGCCTCTTCTCCGGCTGGCTCGTGTCAAAATGGACACCCCGGAAAGTATTGATCACAGGACTTATTATTTTCTGCATCGGCGGTATAGGCGGCGGACTTACAACAACAATCAAACAGCTCCTGTTTTTCAGAGGACTGCTCGGTGTCGGCGTGGGCCTTATAATGCCGCTTTCAACATCACTCATAGCTGACCTTTTTGAAGGCGAACAGCGGACAAAGATGATGGGCCTCTCAGGTTCAGTAAGCCATCTCGGCGGTGTGCTTTTCCTCGTTGTATCCGGCTGGCTCGCATGCATTAGCTGGCGCTACGCATTTGCTGTCTATAGCCTCGCTGTTGTCTCACTGGCCCTCGTCCTGCGCTGGCTGCCCGACTGGGAGAAAAAACAAAAGTCGAGCCAAAACGCATTCAGACTGCCCGGTAGCGTATGGTTGTGCGCCCTGCTCGGCGCACTCATGATGATAGCGTTCTATGCGGTACCCACTAATATGGCGCTATTCATAGAAGAAGAGGAAACAATCTTTGAGAGCCATATCCCGCTAATGGAAAGCAAAGAACAGCTTGTAGAGAGCATTAGAACCGGCATCGTACCCGAGCAGACAAGACAGGCTCTTATTGAAAACGGCATCCAGGTTAACGGCAAGCTTACAATCAGCGAGGAAGAACCCGGCAAGCGCTGGCTATTAAAAGACGCCAACCGAAGTTACGCCGTAAAGAAGACCGAAAACGCCCTGATGATAAGCAATGCTCGTCTCGGCAGACCCGCAGTTGCAGGCTTCGCGCTGTCAGCAATGACCCTCGCCGGTGTCGTTTCCGGCATCGCCCTTGCTATGCTTATGCGCATAATGAGGCGTCTTTTCCCGGCGGCAACAATCGCCCTCATGGGCGGAGGCTTCTGGCTGCTAGGCACAGCACAGTCACTTTCTTTTGTCTATGCAGGTGTCGTCTGCATAGGCCTAAGCTCCGGATTCATGATGCCCCTGCTTCTTCTCAAGGTGTCAAAAAGCGTCACACCGGTCGCCAGGGCTTTCGGCATGGCAATAGTCAGTTCCGGGGTATATTTCGGCCAGTTCACCTCCCCTATCGTACTGGGCAAGGCATCATCTCTCATGGGCAGTGAATCCATACGCGCACAGTTCATGCTCCTTGCCATATTACTGGGCGTTGCAATTATCCCGGCTGTTCTTATATCTGTTTCAGGGCATCGAGATAAGGCGAGAGATGAATAGGAAAAGACCACACGCGGCACACTCGTTGGACACCGGGGACATCGGTGTGTCATAAAAAAGATCAACTGACATAAGACAATACACGAACAGGGGCAATCATATGAAAAAAATATTAACTGTCTGCTCTTTTATACTGCTCTTTTCACAGGCGCAAGTTACGGCAAGCCGCCTGTCAATAGATAATACGGCGCTTATACTTATTCATCCGGCGAAGGATTATGCGAAGGTCAACTGCAATGTCAGATGGGACAAGGCATGGAAGAACAATCTCAATTGCGACGCCGTATGGCTGTTTGCAAAATACAGGCAACCTGAAGGCGCGTGGAAACACCTCACGCTTCTCAACAGCAGTAAGAATGATTTTAATTACCTGGACCAGACACCGGAATATTTCTCATGCGGCGACAATACCGCGCTTGGAATGTGGACACCGAATACCCGCAAGGGAGCATTCCTTTTCAGAACTGCCGGCACGGGAAACGTTATTTCAGACGACGTTCGACTGGCCTGGGATTACAAGGCAGACGGTCTCTCAGCCACTGATCTGCGAAAGACCGAGATCAGGGTGTTCGGCATCGAAATGGTATATGTCCCCGAAGACAAGTACTATGTCGGAGATCCGCGCGGAGCCGACGGGCCGGATAACACATTTTTCACCTATCCCGACAAAGGCCCATACCTGATAGATTCTGAAAAGGCCATCCCGGTTGAGGAAAAAGCAGGTTCTTTTTTCTGTGAACAAGATAACCCGATGAGCAGAGACAATACACCCTTTACCATTCCCTCGGAATTCCCCAAAGGATACAAAGCATTCTGGTGCATGAAATATGAGTTAAGCTCACAGCAGTACGTTGATATGCTAAACACCCTGTCGCGCAAACAGCAGGCGGCACGGGTAACCTCAGATATCAGCGGCGACGAAGTGAAGGAATATCATGTCATGACCCACAGCGAAAAAGAAGTCTTGCGACAGTCCATCTGCTGTCCCAAAAAAGGCAACGGCAAAACCGAGCCAATCAAGTTCCACACATACGCGCCTGCCAGGGCGTGCAACTATATTTCGTGGGCTGATCTTGAAGCTTATGCCGACTGGGCAGCCCTTCGCCCCATCACTGAACTAGAGTACGAGAAAGCATGCCGCGGCCCCGAAATACCACGACCTGAAGAATACGCGTGGGGCACTGAAGATCCGGCAAGAGTCAATTCTTTCGATGGAGCAGATGGTTCGGGTGACGAGAAAAAGGTGCCCGAACAAGGTATTGTCAATTGCTGTTTTCATGGAGGCATAGCCCCGTTCGAAATAGCGGCCGGAAAAAAGATTCCAGACAATCCCGGATTTGAAGGCCCGTGCAGTATCGGCCTCTTTGAAAACACTCAGCATCAGGGCGTGCCAAAACGCCTGAACGACGGCGCTTCTTACTACGGCATTATGGAACTCAGCGGCAACCTCTGGGAGCGATGCGTCACGATCGGACACCCGAAAGGGCGGTCATTTCAAGGATCATACGGCGACGGCGAATTGGACGCGAAAGGATATGCCAATGTGGACGACTGGCCCGGAAGAGAAGGGGCTGGCGCAGGGAATCGCGGCGGTGTATGGTCCTCGCCTGCCGGCAAATACCTGCTGGTCAGCCTCCGGTTCGCGGCAAATAACCCAAGGTCCAACCCCGGAAAGAACAGCGGCATCAGGGTTGGCTTCTGAGCAGAAGGAACTAAGAAATGAAATACTCATCTTGGATTATAGCGGTTTGTATTGTTACGTTAGACTGTTTCATAAATATCGCCGACGCACAGAACTGGCATGAACACGAAATGCTACTTCTTCAGCCCAGCTCGTTTATCATGGGCAATGCCGACATTGAGGATGCAAGACCGGAACGCAATGTCGCATTGACACATGGCTTGTATATGGATAAATACGAGGTAACCAACGCAAAGTTCGCAGAAATGCTGAACTACGCAATGAAAAAAGGCTACATCAACAAGAAGCCGCTTGCCGCCCAGGTTGAACGCAAATCCGTACAATGCCTCAGCAAAGCTCCTCAGAAACTTCTCGATATCGAGGACAACGACTGCGAAATAGAGTTTACAGACGGAAAATTCACACCCTTAAAAGGGAAAGCTGACATGCCCGTAATTGAGGTCTCATGGTACGGTGCAGCTTTCTATTGCAATATGCTTAGCGAGCAAGAAGGCCTTGATAAACTTTATAACATCGATAACTGGACCTGCACCGTATACAACAAGACCGGCTACCGACTTCCTACAGAAGCGGAATGGGAGTATTCTGCGCGGTACAATGACGGTCGGCCTTATCCGTGGGGCAGATCTGCGCCTTCCCGCACTCTGGCAAACTGTCTTGATAAATTCGGAGGAACAACAACCGTGGGATCATTCTCGCCGGCAGGGGACAACGCTATCGGCATTTGCGATCTCGCCGGCAATGTCGCCGAATGGTGCAACGACTGGTATGACGCTTACCCGGACAATACAGAAATAACCGATCCGGTTGGCCCCCCTTCAAGCCCTCTGGTGTTTATCAAGATGATCAAGACATACTGGCCGCTCAAGGTCGTACGCGGCGGCAGTTGGAATTATGATCCCGGCAACGCCAAGATGGGTATTCCTTTTGCAATAGACTGGGTGATTAAAGAAAGATCCATCGAATCTGCGTTCAGAAGCTTTGATTACCCCAACCTTACGAGACCGGTACTGGGATTTCGTTGCGTAAAAGTGCTCAAATAGAGCAGCTTCACACAACGCGTTCACGCACATTGCGCGCAATATTTCCTAACCCGCATATCTTCACAGACTTTCGTAGCGGGAGCGTGGAGAGCGCTGCTGCGGGGGCGCTATCCGCGCTCGCAGCAGGAATTTTGTGAGATATGCGGGCTAAAGCCTGCCCGGAAATTCATTTGTTACCGACAAGGCTCGGGTCGTGGAAACGACCGATTTCCCACTCTGAGACTTTTTTCCGATCGAATTGGAGCAACACGGGAATCTCTCTGTGTCGCCAATTCCCAGCGCCGTCGTGATATCCGCCGAAAACCCTTGCCAGCGCCGTCACAAGATGCGCCGTCAACTGTCGGATCAGAGGCTCAACGACAAATTGAGACCACCATACACATCAACATCCTGATCAGGCAGAACATCTTCATCCAGCGAATCCGCATATGCCACCGTCGCACCAAGACTCATGGCATCTGTAACCTCGTAAGACGCGAAAGACTGGACAACATACTCGTGAAATCCACCGTCAATACCGCCTGAATTGAAAATTGCCCAGTCCTTGCCTGCGTAACCAATCCGGGCCCCTATGCCAAAGCTCAGCGGTCCCTCAGGATCAAGCTCGTAATCCAAGCCCAAGGATGCATAATAGTCCTCAATTTCATCAATGTCGTAATAGAAAGAAAACGTACATGAAAGGTCGCTGATGATCCCGGCGGACAACGACAGATAAACCTCTCGCGTCCCTGCAAGGGCATTTGTGACATCTGTCTGATGTGGATACAAATACTCGAGATACCCGCCAGAGACCTCCACACCGCCAATCTCTCTTGTATAGTTCAATGTAATATCCACTTCTGAAAATTCACCATCCTCGTAGGCGCCGTCGTTGTCATCAATGTCCATGTTACCCCATACATTAACACCGAACCCGTCCCCCATCGGAACATCAACCCATGGCTGAAACACTGTTCCATCGTTGAAGGTAATACCACGCCATACATATCCGGCATTGACGTCAGCGCCAACACTCGAATCCCCTGCATGCAGATCCGTAATAGAAAAAACAAGCACTGCACCCATAATAACAGACATAGTAATGATACGACTCATAGTTCCGACCTTTCTTTTATGAATTGCCATATACTCCAAACCCACCAGCCTTACTTATTCATAAACAATCTACTGCGAGTACACATGTCACGACATCTCAATGACTTGTCTTGAAAGCCGGCCTCGGAGTCTTCTAACACGCCTTCGCCCGGCTTCCTGCGACAATCCCTTGATCTGCCGCAAACCATGCACTCTCCCAACGAAGGTTCATGAATAAATCAGACTCGTTGAATTCTGCCCTCATTCATGACTGAATGCAATGACGATTATCAAAAAGTGCTTTCGTCATTCTGATTGCATTTGCGCCACATTTCTCTATGCTTTCGCATGATTTGCTTGCGCGACATCGATTTCCGCCCACTGCATCAGTGCCTCCCACCTTGGATCCGTCAAAAGCCGACCAAATCGAGGCAGAATTTCGTAGCGAGAGCGCAAAGGGTGCTTCTGCGAGGGTGCAAATCAATAAAACTCCGGAGCAGCCGTATAGACATACTGCAATCTGGCGTTTTGCCAATTCGTGCCGTCGCAGTGGCGCTATCCGCGCTCGCAGCAGGAATTTTGTGAGATATGCGGGCTAAGGAAAACAGACGGAGTCGTACATGACAGCGGCGAAGAATAGCCGCTTACAGAAACCCCGATGGATTCCGGAAGCAGTTACTTTTAAAGGCCCAACCTGGTGATTGTATTACGGACATGCGAGCCTTTCCAGTAGACCTGGCCGCAGTCCGGACAGACAAAGAACTGATCGTATCTGTTGTAAACGTTGGGATGAACCCTTGCTTTAATCTCTTCCTTTGCCGGAACCTGGACCAGTTCAACATTACAGTTCACACACCGGCTGAACAGGTATGAGGAACAATCAAGTCCGCACGCGTCGATGACTTCCCGCAATTGCGCCGAAGGGTCTTCTGACTGAATAATCAGGTACTCGTCAACAGCGGGATATTGCTCGCTCAGTCTCGTGTTGCGGCTGACGAAGATGCGGTTTTCAGCATTGGACCTTAAAATCAACTCATGCGTTCTTAAAGCAGCGTTCCAATACGTATCATACCCCAGAATGCGCAGATACCTGCCGAGCCCTATCAGCATGTGGTCAACAGTAAATAATGCAATTTCGCGTCCTTTCGTGAATTTCGTAGTTAACTCTCCTTCTCCATGTCCCACATCCCACTTTCTACGTTCCACGTTCTACACTCTTCCCTCTTACCCTTTCCGCTTACCCTCGCCTCCCCGACCCCTGACGCTCCGGGCAATACGCTTTGACAGCGCCTCGGACGGGTTTCTGACAAAAGCCGCCGTAATACGGAAATAATCCTTCCCCGTATTGCGCGAGATAAGCTTGAACCCGTACTCGAAATCGTGGAAGTTCTGATCCATAAAATCCTGTGCGGATGTGCCTTCCTTCACACAGCGATCAATCACCTCGCGGACCGCAGTTTTGTCGAAACTAAGCCGTATTCCATGTTCATTCTTAAAAGATTCCGTAAACTTAACGATATCATTCTTTATGCCTTCCTCTTGCGGCCCCCTTTTATCCGCCAGAATCCGTTCCAACTCTTTTACCGAATCTTCAACAGAATCCCTCGTGATGCGCAAGGTGCGCAACGGCGTCGAAGGGATATCAAATTTGAAGTTTCTCAACACTTGCTCACAGACAGTCATCAATCCCCTTGCGCCCGTTTTTTCCTGGTACGCCTTCTCCGCAATGGCGCGCACCGCGCCGTTGTCAAACTCAGCGCTTATGTCATACCCTTCAAAGTCCTTCCGATACTGCGAAAGAATGCTTCCTTCCGAATTCAACATGATCTGTTCGAGGTCGTCGACGCCGAGAGGATCGCAAACTACCCGTATGGGCAGCCGTCCGGCAAACTCCGGTTCGAATCCGTATTCCACAAAGTCGCCGGTCCTGACCTTTTTCAGGTAATCCGCCTTTTCCATCTCGGTCTCTCTGGTCGAAACAAATCCGATTTTTGACGACTCGACACGCCGCCTTACCTGTTCGCTTAACTTGTCGAATACGCCGCTGACGATGAAAAGCATGTGCCTGGTGTTAATGGTGCGCTTGCCGGCGCCCCTGCCTTTCTGGATATCCATCACAGCCTGCATCTGTCCCGCTATATCCGTCTGGCTGACAAGGTTCACTTCAGTTTCTTCCATTAGCTTCAGGAGATTAACCTGGACGCCTCGCCCGGACACATCCTTGCCTCCGGAAGTCGACTGAGACGCTATCTTGTCGATCTCGTCCACATAGATAATTCCGTACCGGGCCAGATCAGTGTTGCCTCCGGCCACTTTCACAAGATCTCTAACAAGATCCTCCGCATCGTGTCCAACGTACCCGGTCTCGCTGAACTTGGTGGCGTCAGCCTTTACGAACGGCACGCCGATCAGTCGTGCAATACAGCGCATCAGGTAAGTCTTACCCACGCCGGTCGGCCCGATAAGCATGATGTTGTGCTTCGAGTAATCCTTTTCGATCTCAGCCGGATCTTCGATACATCGTCGCACGTGATTGAAGTGATCGCATATGGCAACCGACAAAACTTTCTTTGCCTCGTCCTGCTTTATGACAAATCGGTCGAGGTACTTTTTGATATCGCGGGGCTTGAGGCTGAATTCCCTGATCGTCTGCAGAGCTTCCTCCTCGCCGGGTTCGGTCTTTTCCTCTTCGCTTTCGCCTGACCCGGACTCTTCTTCTGTCGAAGGGCCTCCCATGAAAGCGATATTCGCCCGTCGAAGCATCTCCCGCAAATTGTCTTCCAGGCTTTTCTCGTTATCGTTATCTTTTTTATCCGTCATGTTGATCTTCCGACTTTCACCGGGGCCTTGCCCAAAGAAAAAGGCCGCCACGTCCCCGCAGCGGCCTCAATAGCACAAAGAATGTCTACTTCTTTTTCGGCAGAACCGCGTCTTTGGCAGCTTTCGAAATTCTGAACTTCAACGTCGTCTTGGCCGGTATGCGGATGCTTTCGCCCGTTTGCGGATTGCGGCCTTTACGCGCCTTCCTGCGAACCTTTACAAGCTTGCCGAGTCCCGGAATTGTAAATCCGTCTTTTGCATTCTTGTAAGCCATTTCTGCAAGTGTTTCGAGCGCAGCCTTCGCCTGCTTCTTCGTAATTTCCGCGCCCTCTGCTACTCCTGCTACGATCTCACTCTTGGTTTTTGGTTTCGCCATAGAAATCTCCTTTCAATTTGGTTAAATGAAACCACTTATCAGGCCGCATTTAAGCAGCATAGCGCAACAAACGCAACTACAATAAACGGGTTTTTGAAAAAAAAAGTAACCATCCCGAGAGCAGGCCTCTCACCTTCATCCCGTCAAAACCTCTTCTCCCCCAAATTCCGCTTTCCAAGCCCCGCAGTCTTCACTCTCTTCTCCCCCCTTGATCTCGCCCCAGGGTCCATGTTAGGATGCTCTCATGCCAATATACGAATACAAAGCAAAAACCCCAAAGAACTCCTGTTCTCACTGCAAAGTAGGGTTCGAGTATATGCAGAAACTTTCCGATGAGCCGTTGAAGAGATGCCCTGATTGCGGGGCTCCAGTAGAAAAACAGATATCGGCCCCCTCTGTGGGTCTCTCAAGATCGGGACTCGACGACCGTGCGAAAAATGCCGGGTTCCACAAACTCAAGAAGCTCGGAAAAGGCGAATACGAAAAGCAGTATTAGCCTCGCCTCCCGCGCCCCTACTCACGCCCTTTCGGAACCAAAACCTTCAAAGCGTTTGGTCGCACCTTAATAAGGATGTCTTTCTCTGCTTCGATAAGTTCCCCGTCAATCTGTACCGGTCCGGGTTTTTGCCTTTCTACGCGCATTTCTGTGAACCTGTCCGAGATAACTTCAGGGATTGAATTGACGGATCCGTTGAAGAGTCGTCCGATATTTCCAATCAATCTGGGAATATCCTGCCGAAGCGCCGCTACAAGTTCAAGCTTGCCGTCGTCCGGCCGCGCCTGGGGAGCTATCTTGGCGCCCCCGCCGAACTGTGTGAGGTTTGCCACCGTAAAGACCATCGGATTTTTAAACGTCCGTTTTCTGTCACCATCGAGTGTTACGTAAAACGGTTGCGGTTGATACTGAAAAAACTCGTTAACTCCCGCAAATACATAGGGGAATATACCCCGAACCTGCGATTTCTCAAAAGATCGAACCAGCGACGCGTCCCAGGCCATGCTGCAGGTTATAAAAAAAGGGATGTCATTCATCACCCCGACATCAATGCGCTTGACCTCCGCGCTCGCGAGAGATCGAACAGCCTGATCGACAGCAAGCGGAATCCCGAAATGGCGCGCAAAGCCATTGCCGCTACCGCTGGGAATGACACCAATCGACACTTCCGTTCCGGCAACGACCTTGCCTACCGTATTAACGGTTCCGTCTCCTCCGGCAACAAGGATCGTATCGATGTGCTGGTCAAGCGCCCTCTGCGTCTTTATGGAACCATCTTCGGCGTTCTGGCAGAACTGGTATTTAATATCCAGGCCCGTACTCTCCCAGTGCCGGTCTATGGCCTCCCGCATTGAATTAAAAGACCAGAACAATCCCGCTTTTCTGTTAACCAGAATAAGTACTCTCTTGACCGATTTCATCCTTTTCTCCGATCCGTGATGCCCGCGCCTTCCCGAAGGCGATAACGCCACAAAGCCCTGATTGAGCATATAACAGCCGCAGCGGCCCATCCCAGAATAATCGCGACTACTATGTGCAGGGATGTATACAACAACAACCAATGACCGTGCGCGCCGACAAAGATCTGACCGACGTAGTACATCGGATCGCCGGAGTCAATGATGTAACTGTACCTCTCGGCCCAGATACCGAAAAGCGACCATTTACAATTCCTGCCGGTCCCAGCAGTAAGATGGTTCAGCAACACCAGCGATGCAAGGGTCATAACCAACCAGAGCACAAAAGAAGCACGCACCCGAATTCTAAGCATTCCTGCAAGGCCTTCATTCGACCGGCCCAGTTTCTTTACCCATTCAGCAATCCGTCCCGACTTTCCCATTTCATTCAAATCTCAGGTCAATCCTTCTACGCTTGTTTATCCCGCATATCGCCGATCAGGAGACCGGCTCCCGCATAAATCAGGTAAAACTCTTACCGTTTTTTCTTTATCACAGAATGTTGCTTGCCAGTTCCGCAAGCTCCGAGCGTTCTCCCTTTTCAAGGTTCACATGCGCATACATCTGTTGGCCCTGCATCTTTTCGATCAAGTAGCTCAGCCCGTTCGATTCAGCGTCAAGATAGGGATGATCTATCTGGAAAATATCCCCTGTGAATACAATTTTTGCGCCCTCCCCCGCCCGCGTGATGATCGTTTTGACTTCGTGAGGTGTGAGGTTCTGTCCCTCGTCCACTATGAAGAACACATCAACAAGACTCCGCCCCCGTATGTACGAGAGCGGCGTTATAATCAGTTCCTCGTCATCAAGCATCTTTCTGATCGCCTTAAAGCGGCTGTCGGATTTCGGAAACTGGTTCCTGATAACCCCGAGATTGTCGTATAACGGCTGCATAAAGGGCGCCAGTTTCTCTCCGATTTCGCCGGGGAGGTAACCCATATCCTTATTGCTCAACGTCACAATAGGACGAGCAAGCAGTATCTGCTTATGCTTCTTCTGCAATTCAAGAGCCGCAGCCATTGCCAGCAGAGTCTTACCAGTCCCCGCCTTTCCCGAGAGCGTCACAAGAGGAATATCCGGATTCATCAGGGCGTTCATGGCAAAAGTCTGTTCCGCGTTCCTGGGCGTTATATTGTATAGTGGCGCCTTGTCCACTCTCTTAATGGTATCGGTATATGCGTCGTAAGTCGCCAGTCCCGATTTTTTCCCGCTGCTGACACTAAGGTACTCGTTGGGCAGCAGATCCTCGTGGCATTCAAGAGAAGAGGCTTCAACTTCAAACGGCTCGTGATAAAGAGCGGCAATCAGCGACTCGGGCAGGTCCTCGACAATCCTTTTGCCGGAATACAGGCTGGAAGCATCCTTCACCCTGTCGGTAGTATAGTCCTCAGAATGAAGTCCAACGGATTTGGCCTTGAGCCGCAGGTTTACGTCTTTGCTGACTAGCGTGACTTTTCGTTCAGAATTCTCTTTCGCCATATGATAGGCAATATTCAGGATCTGATGATCCGGCTGATGAACGGGAAAATTCAGTTTGAGGTCTTCATGCATTTCTTTGGCAAGCTCTACACTGAGTCTCCCCTTTTTCGGACCTATGCGAACGCCTTCGGAGAACAGAAGCTGTCCGCTAAGCGCATCAACACGTCTCAAAAAATTCCGGGCATGATAACTTATGACCTGATGTCCTTTCTTAAAATGATCCAGTTCCTCCAGCACAACTATGGGAATGATTACGTCATGTTCATCAAACTGGTCTATGCACGAGCTGTCGTGCAGAATAACATTGGTATCCAAAATGAAAATCTTGTTCGCTGAATTCTTCATTACTCCCCTTCCCTGAGCGCGAGCCAGATGCCGGTCTTGCCTGGCCGCCGCCTGTTAATAATCTGCCTTTTGCATCAAATCCTTATCCAGCCCCGGAAATTCTCAAATCAGTCGCGCGGGGTAAAGTGATAAATTTCCTCTTTTGACTCTGCGCGATAAGCCGGCTACTCCCAGATAAGCCGCAACAACTTCCGATGTCCTGCATCCACAATACCCACGACCTTGTCACTGCGCGCGAGTTTCAGGAAACGTCCCTTTTCCACTTCCCATACCTGAGATGAAAAGCCGGACTTGCCCTTCGCCCTTCGTACCGGCTTAAGATCAGGAAATCGCCTTGCAAGCATCATCCTGTAGCCTGCCGCAAACTCGCTGGCTTCCCTCTCGCTGTCCCAGACCGTTTTCCAGACCAGCATATCTTCGCCAGATGCTTCGTTAAGAAAGTAGTAGTACCTGTCTCCGCCCCATCCCTTCGCAACCGAAGCCGCATCCACCCCGCCCTCTTCACCATCTTTCCACAGCTCAAAAAGAAAAACCATGCTCATTTCACCCAGAACATCCTGTTCGACAAGATTCCAACCTTGCGGCAGACTCTGTTCAAGGCCCATAATCCGCACCGCCACGGGGCTCTCCCTCGTTTCACCGAAAAGTTTTTCAGGATGCAGCACCTGCTCCGTAGACTCGATAGGATTGTCACGATAAAGAGCTGAAACCGCATCCCACCCGCCTTGCGACTTGACATGATCGATCATCAACGCGCCCTGGATATACACTCCTAGTATCTGTTGGACAAAAAATCTCGGGTGGCCTTCGAGATCAACCTCGGGCATGCTCAGCATCTCACCGCCACTGTCCAGGCCGCCAGCGCTCTGCCCTGAAAGCTTGACCAGACTATCAAAATCCATCGCTGCCTGCGCTTTTACAGCCATGGACACCATCGGATCCACAGCCGCCAGGCTCTTCCCGCCCAACTGGTCCATAAACATCCACGCAGTCATTACCCATGTGGCCTCGCCCTCAAAGAGCGACTGCCTGGCGAGCAACAGGTCGCCATTATCCCTAATCATTTGCGGATCACCCTTCGTAAGGCGCTCCAGATCAAAATTATGGTCCTGCAATGCATGACACAGCTCATGAGAGGTAATCACGTCCAGCATCATACTGTTCAGATTAGTCTGAACCAAATAGTATGTTTTTTCCCCAGGAGCATAATGAGCGGCAGCCTGATCTTTGAGAAAACCATAGATCCATTCATTAAAGTCCAGAGACTCCTTCAATGCGCCAAGCTTTACCAGGGCTGCGACATAGTGTTGAGGGTCCTGGTCTTCAAACTGGTCCTGGAGTTCCTTTTCGACGTAAGACTTCAGCCCCGGCAT
The DNA here is from genome assembly GCA_964440205.1 of uncultured Victivallaceae bacterium. Taxonomy (GTDB): domain Bacteria; phylum Verrucomicrobiota; class Kiritimatiellia; order UBA8416; family CAYSRM01; genus CAYSRM01. Next base: position 622 of record CAYTRK010000001.1, on the reverse strand, counting down.
CGACTGGATTGCAACGTCGATACGATTAGTAAACTCAAGCCCCCTGATTTCCTCCACCGTCTCGGCTATGCTCTGCACACGGCTGAACGCAGCCTCAATTCGCTTATTCCCCTCATCTTCAGCGCCCCCCAGGGCCGAATCACATATCACAAGACAAGAGAAAGCGGCAAGCACGGCCGCACCACTCAAAGAAATACTGAAACAAATTTTCATATTCACATACTACCCTCTTCCCCCGCATCAATCAAGCGTCACCATCCTCCACATTCCAGCTTTCTGCTTTCCCCATTTCAGCTTTTACCACCCTCCCAAGTAACCATTGACGGACATGCCTGCATAAACGTATACTTCCGCCTCCAAAATTCAACCTGAAGAAAGGCGATAATTATGGCTGGAAATATCAATGCAGACCACTAGCGTCCCATATGGCAAAAGGGGGACGTACCACGGAGACACTGAGTCACGGAGAAGAGGTCGCGTGAATTCGTGAGGACCCGAATTCACACGACAGTGGTGGTGGGAGAAAGATGAGAGCATGAGAGAAAGCGATTTGACAGAGCAGATCATGTTGAAGGCTGTCAAAGCGCTGGAGGCTCTCCATGAAGCTCAGCTGCTGACATAT